>JAYVTD010000507.1:0-5442 GCA_043774765.1 Rhizobacter sp.
CCCCCGTACACAATCACTGGCGTCCGGGCCGCGTCGGTTGCGAACTTGCGCCACTGGTGGATCGCATCGGGCCAGTCGGAGGCGAAAGTGCTGCCTGACTTGATCTCGACTGCCTGCATGCCTTGCGGCGTGTCGAACAGCAGATCGACTTCATGACCGGCGTTGTCGCGCCAGAAAAACAGGTCGGCTCCCTGACCTGCGTTGAAACGCTGCTTGATGCATTCGCTCACCACATAGGTTTCGAAAAGTGCGCCACGTGCGGCATGTGTCTGGATGCTGGTAGCGTCGCGAATGCCCAGAAGCCAGGCCATCAGCCCGACATCCAGAAAATACAGCTTGGGGCTCTTGACCAGCCGCTTGCCGAAGTTGCGGTGGTACGGCGGCAGCAGCGTGACGACATAACTTGCCTGCAGCACCGTCAGCCACTGGCGTGCGGTCGGCTGCGAGATACCGCAGTCGGCGGCCAGGCTGTTCAGGTTGAGCAGCTGGCCCGAGCGCGCGGCGCACATCAGCACGAAGCGCTGGAACAAGGCCAGGTTGCTGATGTTGAGCACCTGCCGCACGTCGCGTTCCAGATAGGTGGCCACGTAGCTCGCGAACCAGGTCTGCGGCGGCAGCCCGAGAAACTGTGCATGCAGGGCCGGGTAGCCGCCGCGCCACATCGCTTCTTCGAGCGAAGCACCGGCCGACGCGCTCTGGCGCAGTTCGGTGTGCGAGAGCGGCAACAACTGCAGCAAGCCGGCACGGCCGGCGAGCGACTGCGTGATGCCGTCCAGCAGCCCGAACTGCTGCGAGCCGGTGACGATGAATTCACCCGGGCGCTGCGCGGCGTCGACCCGGCCCTGCAGGTACGACAGCAACTCGGGCGCGCGCTGCACTTCGTCGAATACAGCGCCTTCGGGGAAACGCGCCAGGAAACGGCGCGGGTCGGCCAGCGCGACGCTGCGGGTGTCGGGGTCTTCGAGCGTGACGTAAGGGTGCAGTGGAAAGGTCTCGCGCGCCAGTGTGGACTTGCCCGACTGGCGCGGGCCGGTGATGGCGATCACGGGAAAACCGCGCGCCATTTGGTGCAGGAGTGACGAGGCAGCGCGGGCGAGTGTCATTTGTACAATTTCAAACTTATACTTTGTAATAGTACAAGTTGCCCCACCCGTTGTCGAGCCACTGTTTCGCTCAGGAGCGCCCGAGCCGCGCCATCTCTTCGCTGACCAGCCGCACCACCAGCCGGTCAAACGTGTGCACTGAATAGTTCTTCACGTCGTGCACGGTCTGCGTGCCAGGGCCGCTGGCCGGGTCGAGGCCGCTCGCGCCGACCGCGAACAGCTTGATGCCTTTGGCGCGAGCCGCCTGCATATCGGTGTCGTACTGCGGGCCGCCGTGGTCGAGGTGCGGCGGTGCGTCGGCCACCAGCACCACCAAGCGCGCGGCGTCGGTGCGCCAGGCCAGACCGTGCACGACTTCATGCAGCGCTTCGTTCAGCGCCTCGGGCGTGTCGCCGCCGCCTTGTGCCTGCAGCTTCGCGAGCAGATTCTGGAACGCGCCGAGGTCGTTGCTGAAGTCGTGTGTGCGGGTCAGAAGCGCCTCACACGTGGTCGGCGCGCGCCATCACGCGGGGTGAAGGCGCCCCGGTCTTTCACCTCGGTGAAAACACTTCACCCTGTCTGCCCCCATCGGCCGTATCAGGTTCGAATGAGGCAGACTTCCCTCCGATGCAGAGCGCCCCCGAACCCGACGACGACACGCTGATGGCCGCCTATGCGCAGGGCGACGCCGTCGCGTTCGAGCGGCTCTACGAACGCCACCGCGCCGGCCTGTACCGCTTCGTGCGGCGCCTGCTCGGCACGGCGCTGGCCGCGCAGACCGACGAGGCCTTTCAGGACACCTGGCTGCGCGTCGTGAAAGCGCGCGCTACCTGGGCCCCTCAAGGCGCGAGCTTCAGAACCTGGCTGTTCACGCTGGCGCATCACCGCGTGATCGACCTGCTGCGGCGCAGCGGCCGCGAGGTCTCGATCGACGCTTTCGAGGGCAACGGCCAGGAACCGTGGGAGCCCGATGCCAACGCCTGGCAACACTGGCCGGCGCCGGCCAGCGCGGCACCCCACAGCGAAGAACTCGCGTTCTGGCGCCGTGCTGGCGAACGTTTGCTGATGTGCCTGGAACAACTGCCGCTGCCGCAGCGCAGCGCCTTCCTGCTGCACCACGACGACGGCCTCGCGCTCGACGAAGTGGCCACGGCCCTTGAGGTCGGCTTCGAAACCGCGAAGACGCGGCTGCGTTATGCGATGAAGAAGCTGCGCACCTGCATGGGCGCCTATCTGGCGCCAGTGCTTGCAAACGCAGGCGGTGACGCTCCATGAACCCGCGCGACGAAGAACGAGACGCCTGGCTCGCACAGGCCCTGCGCCACGCGCCCGACGCGAACGCCGATGCGCCGCCGGCGCTCAGCGACACGATCCTGCGGGAAGCGCGGGCCGCGGTGCGGCCACCCGCAGCGCCAATGCGCCCCGAAACCGTCGGCCTGCTGCCATGGCTCGCCTCGGCTTGGGGCTGGCTCGCGCGCCCGCCGGTCGCCGCGGGTTTGGCCAGCGTGATGGTGGCCACGCTGGTCGGCGTGATGTGGTGGGACCAGCCGCTCGACGAAACCCTGCCACGCGCACCCGAGGTGGTCTCTTCGACACCGAATGCGCGCGCCGAGACCGCATCGGCGGCAGTGGCAGCCGCGCCGGCAGCGACTGAAGTGCAGGCCACGCCTGCCGAACCGGTGGCGCCGAAGCCCGGCAACGACACCCGCGCCGCCGCCGACCAGGGCCGCGTGGCCGAGAAAAAGGAAGCCGAGAAAAAGGAAACCGAGAAAAGCGCCCGTGCTTCGCGGCCCACCGACGAGCGGACTCGAATGCTCGGCGCGGCAGACGCTGCACCGGCGGTGGCCGCCGCAGCGCGACCGCCCGTGGCCTTCCCGTCAGCAACGCCTGCGCCGGCACCGCAAGCGGCCGCCACCGCCAACGAGGCACCGTCGCCGCTCGCAGAGCGGCGTGAGCGGACAGCACCCGCCGCAAAAGCGGCGGCCGAGTCGTCGGGCCAGGTCGCCGCCGACACGGCCGCGTCGCCACGCAGCGACTTGCGCGCGCTGCTGGCCCGGATCGCACAACAACCGGGGCGCTGGCGCTGGCAACGGGGCCCAGGCGCGCCGCAGCCGATGAATGCGGCCGTGCAAGGCTGGCTCGCCGAGCTCGACGCCCAAGCCGCGTCGCGCTGGCAAACAAACACCGACAGCATGGCACGTGCTCCGGCCGGCAGCCTGCGCCTGTTCCGCGACGGCGTGCTCCAGGCGACATTGGGTTTCAGCGGCAGCGCCGTGTGGATCGAGACCCCGGGCGCGTCGGCACCAGCCACTTCGATGGCCCCGCTGTCCGAAAGCACGGCCGAATCGCTGCGCAAAGCGCTCGACGAAGCGGCTCCCTGAGAGACGGCCCGAAGAGGCCCCACTGCCCGCGCGGGCCCGCATCGTTATCATGCTGGGTTTTGCCGCGCCCCCACGATGCCCGACCTGCCTGAAGCCTCGTCCTCACCCGCGCCGCGAAATGCAGAGCCCAAAGAGGCCACGCAGATCCGTGTGCCGACCGTGGAGGTCGCGAACGCTATTCGCGTTCCGTCCGTGGAGGTTGCGAACGCTATTCGCGTTCGCGGTGCGCGCACCCACAACCTGAAGAACATCGACCTCGACATCCCGCGCAACCAGCTCGTGGTGATCACGGGGCTGTCGGGTTCGGGCAAGAGTTCGCTCGCCTTCGACACGCTCTACGCCGAAGGCCAGCGGCGTTACGTGGAAAGCCTGTCGGCCTACGCGCGCCAGTTCCTGCAGTTGATGGACAAGCCCGATGTCGACGTGATCGAAGGCCTGTCGCCCGCCATCAGCATCGAGCAGAAGGCCACTTCGCACAACCCGCGCTCGACCGTTGGCACCGTGACCGAGATCCACGACTACCTGCGCCTGCTCTATGCGCGCGCCGGCACGCCTTATTGCCCCGACCACCACCTGCCGCTGCAGGCGCAGAGCGTGAGCCAGATGGTCGACGCCGCGCTCGCCCTGCCCGAAGACACTCGCCTGATGGTGCTGGCGCCGGTCGTGCGCGACCGCAAGGGCGAGTTCACCGAGCTCTTCGCCGACATGCAGGCCCAGGGTTACGTGCGCTTTCGCGTCGACGGCACGGCATATGAATCGGCCGATGTGCCGAAGCTGAAGAAGACCGAAAAACACGACATCGACGTCGTGATTGACCGTGTGAAAGTGCAGCCCGGTCTGCAGCAGCGCCTGGCGGAAAGTTTCGAAGCCGCCTTGCGCATCGCCGACGGCCGCGCGATGGCGCTCGAGATGGACAGCGCGAAAGAACACCTGTTCTCCAGCAAGTTCGCCTGCCCGGTCTGCAGCTACAGCTTGAGCGAGCTCGAGCCACGCCTGTTCTCGTTCAACTCGCCGGTCGGCGCCTGCCCGACCTGCGATGGCCTCGGTCACACGACGGTGTTCGACGCCGATCGGGTCGTCGCCTTCCCGTCGCTGAGCCTGGCCAGCGGCGCAGTGAAAGGCTGGGACCGCCGCAACGGCTACACCTTCTCGCTGCTCGAAAGCGTGGCGCGGCACTATCAGTTCGACATTGACGCCGCGTTCGAACTGCTGCCCAAAGATGCGCAGCACGTGCTGCTGCACGGCTCGGGTGAGCAAGACATCGAGTTCGTCTACGAAGCCGAAGGCGCGCGCGGCAAGATGCGCAGCGTCAAACGCTCGCACCCGTTCGAGGGCATCCTGCCGAACCTGTCGCGGCGCTTTCGCGAGACCGACTCCGCGGCAGTGCGCGAAGACCTGCTGCGTTACCAGAGCGCCAAGCCTTGCCCCGATTGCGAAGGCTCGCGGCTGCGGCGCGAAGCGCGCCATGTGTTTCTGGCCGACGCAACGAACGGTGAGCGCGAGCCGATCTACCGCGTCGAGCACTTCACCTTGCGCGAATGCCTGGCCTACTTCGAGAAGCTGAAGCTGCAAGGCGCGAAGGCCGAGATCGCCGACAAGGTGGTGCGCGAAATCCGCTCGCGCCTGAAGTTCCTGAACGACGTCGGCCTGAACTACCTGAGCCTCGACCGCAACGCCGACTCGCTCTCGGGCGGCGAGTCGCAGCGCATCCGCCTTGCCTCGCAGATCGGCTCGGGCCTGACCGGTGTGATGTACGTGCTCGACGAGCCCAGCATCGGCTTGCACCAGCGTGACAACGAGCGCCTGATCGGCACGCTGCGCCACCTGCGCGACATTGGCAACAGCGTGCTCGTGGTCGAACACGACGAAGACGCGATCCTCGCTGCCGACCACGTGATCGACATGGGCCCCGGCGCCGGTGTGCATGGCGGGCGTGTGATGGCGCAGGGCACGCCGCAGGACGTGGCCGCGAACCCCGA
>JAYVTD010000508.1:0-2471 GCA_043774765.1 Rhizobacter sp.
CGACCCGAGCGTGTTCGGCCGGCTCGAAGAAGAGCTCGAAGCATTGGCTGCGGCCGGCATCGCGTGCGAAGTGGTGCCGGGCGTGACCGCGGCCATCGCCGCCGCGGCGGCCACGCTGCGCCCGCTCACGCGCCGCGGCAGCGGCCGCAGCGTGAGCCTCACGACCGCGATGACTCGCGAAGGCTCGCTGAACGCCACGCGCACCGCTGACACCGAAGTCTTCTACATGGCCGGCAAACAACTCGCGGCCCTGTCGCGCCGGCTGCTCAAGGCCGGTTGGCCGGCCGGCACGCCCGCCAGCGTGGTCTCACGCGCCGGCTGGCCCGACCAGTTGCAGAGCGACCACCACGTCGAAGCGCTGCGAGACGCCACGCTGTTGCACGCTGGGCGGCCCACGGTCGTGACGGTCGGCGCGGGTGCTGCGCCATTGGCTGCGCCCAATGCGATCCAGGCTGTGGCCGCCCTCACCTTCGGCGCGGAAACCACGAAGCCCTAAAATCGCTATCCTCGCCGCTGGCGCAGTGCAGTGCGCCGCGGCCCCAACATCATCCAAGAGCCCTGTCATGACCCACGTCGTTCTCGAATCGTGCATCCGCTGCAAGTACACCGATTGCGTGGACGTGTGCCCGGTCGACTGCTTCCGCGAAGGCCCGAACTTCCTCACGATCGACCCCGACGAGTGCATCGACTGCGCCGTGTGCATTCCCGAGTGCCCGGTCAACGCGATCGTGCCCGAGGAAGACGTGCCCGGCGACCAGCAGCACATGATCCAGCTCAACGCCGACCTGGCCAAGAACTGGCCCAGCATCACCAAGCGCAAGGCTCCGCAGCCCGACGCCGATGACTGGAAAGACCGCACCGGCAAGCTCGGCGAACTGATCAAGTAGCCCTCGTGGCAACCAGCGGCAACACCCCTGCGCCGATCAAGACCGATGCCGTCGTCATCGGCGCCGGGCCGGTCGGCCTGTTCCAGGTGTTCGAGCTCGGTCTGCTCGAGATCAAAGCCCACGTGATCGACTCGCTGCCGTTGCCCGGCGGCCAGTGCATCGAGCTCTACGCCGACAAGCCGATCTACGACATTCCAGGCACGCCTGTGTGCAGCGCGCGCGAGCTGGTGGACCGGCTGCTCCAGCAGATCGAGCCGTTCAACGCGACCTTTCATCTGGGCCAGCAAGTGAACGGCGTGCAGCAGCAGGCCGATGGCCGTTTCCTGATCGAGACCTCGGCCGGCACCACGCTGCTCGCGAAGACGGTGTTCATCGCCGGTGGTGTCGGTTCGTTCCAGCCGCGGCGCCTGAAGATCGACGGGCTCGCCCCCTTCGAAGGAACCCAACTTTTCTACCACGTGCCTTCGGCATCGTTGGCGGGCCAGCGCGTGGTGGTGATCGGCGATGGCGATGCGGCGCTGGAATGTGCGCTGGCGCTGTCGACGCAGAAGGCGAACGTCACGCTGATGCATCGCCGCGACGAGTTCAAGGCCGCGGACTCGACCATCGACGCCGTGCGCGAGCGTCGCAAGCAAGAGCAGCTTCAGTTCATCGCTGCACAAACAACAGGCATCGAACAAGTCGACGGGCGGCTGACGGCACTGAAGGTTGCTACCGCCGACGGCAGCACCCCCACGCTGCCGCTCGATGCCCTGATCGTGCTCACGGGCCTGAGCCCCAAGCTCGGCCCCATCGCCGACTGGGGCCTGGCGCTCGAACGCAAACAACTCGTCGTCGACACCGCAAGCTTCGAGACCAGCACGCCGGGCATCTTCGCCGTGGGCGACGTGAACACCTACCCGGGCAAGAAGAAGCTGATCCTGTGTGGCTTTCACGAAGCGGCGCTTGCGGCTTTCGGCGCCGCGCCGTACGTGTTCCCGGGCAAGCCGGTGCACCTGGAATACACAACCACCAGCCCGCGCCTGCACAAGGCGCTCGGCGTCGCGCCGGTCACTGAGTCATAATCCGCTCGCTGCGCGCTTCGGTGCGTGGCATTCGCTAGGGGTGTTGAACCGCTCGAAGTTTCGGCTTCATGCGGTTCGACTGAGACAGTCCCTTTGAACCTGATTGAGGTAATCCTCGCGCAGGGAAGCATGGCCAGCCCGTCACGTCCTGTGACGGCTTCGGCCAGCCGACCTGCCATCGCAAACGGAATCCACGATGGCACAACTCTCGACCTTCACACTCAATCCGATCACCGCCGCTGCATTGCTGGCGGCGGCGCAGGCCTGCGCACAAACCGCAGCGACCCAGCTCGAACCCATCGTCGTCACGGGCCGCGTCGCGCCGCCGTTGAGCGTGGGCAGTTGGGGCGACATTCCGCTGGCAAAGACCCCGCTGCAAGCGAGCGTCTTCACCGCGGAACACCTCAAGGACAGCGGCGCGCGCCGCCTCTCGGACCTGGTCAACTTCGACCCCGGCATCAGCGACGCCTACAACAGCGAAGGTTATGTCGACTACCTGACGGTGCGCGGCTTCGTCATC
>JAYVTD010000509.1:0-17221 GCA_043774765.1 Rhizobacter sp.
CGCTCACGAGCGGAACAGCCGCGAGTACTGGGTTTCGTGCTGCGCCGACAGAATCGCCAGCATCGGGGTGAAGGCCTGGCGCCCGCTGTCCATCAACTGCACGGCGTGGTCGACGGCAGCCGGGATCTGCGCGGTGAGCGCGGCCAGCACGCGCTGCCCCGCGTTCTGCCCGAGCGGCACGGCCTTGAGCGCGGCTTGCACCATGTTCTCGGCCCAGCCGAAGGCAAAACTCAGCAGCGCCTCGCGCAGCGGCGCGCCGGTCTGCGCGGCGGCCAGGGCAAAGGCCACCGGCCAGGTCGGCGCCGGCTTCAGTGCACCGAGCTGGGCGATGCGCTCGTCGGCGAGGCCGCGGTTCTTCAGCCACTCGACCATCGAGCGGCCCATCTGTTCGGTCTGCTGGCGTGTCTCGCTGGTTTCGCGGGTGGTCGTGACCCAGGCGTTGAGTTCGGTGATGGTGGCGGTGTCGTTGCGCTGCCAGGCCTTGAAGGCGCGGCTTGCGACCGCGATGTCGCTGCGCGCAAGGCTCAGGTGAAGCTGGTCGAGCAACCAGGCCGATGCGGTGGCTTCGTTCGTGACCCGGGCCGATTCGACCGCCGACTCCAGCCCTTCGGAGTAGCTGAAGCCCCCCACCGGCAAGGCCGGCGAGGCCAGCCACATCAGCTGCAGCAGCGCGGCGGCGGGTGTAGGTTCCGAAGGCGGGCGGGCGCGCGCTGTGCGGCGCCGCTGCTCAGTGCGCGTGGCCTTTGCCGTGCGCGTGGTCATGGGAATGATCGTGATGGTCGTGGTCGTGGTCGTGTTTGGCTTCGTGCGCATTCACGTGGCCATGCCCGTGCCCTGCGTGCGCCGAGCCGCCGGCCGCATAAGCGCCGCTCTCCGGTTCGAACGCGGCCTGCGCTTCGGTCACGATCAGGTGCATCTGGCGCAACATGTCAGCCAGCACGTGGTCGGGTTCCAATTGCAGATGGTCGGGCTTCAACTCCAGCTGCACGTGCCGGTTGCCCAGGTGGTAGGCCGCGCGCAGCAGGTCGAAGAGCGCGCCGTGTTGGCTGCAGTGTTTCACCACGAGCACCGGCTGCAAGGCGGCGCGCACCAGGATCAGCGAGCCGTCTTCGGCCATCAGCACGTCGCCGCCGCGCACGACGCTGCCGCGCGGCAGGAAGACGCCGAGCGCACGGCCGCTGGAATCGGTGGCGTCGAAGCGGCTCTTCTGGCGCACGTCCCAGTCGAGCTCGACGCTCGCGGCGCGTTTGACGAGGGCAGGCGCGAGGCCGCGCGCGCCGGGAATGAGCTTGTTGATGGTCAGCATGGCGCCAGTGTCGCAGCAATTGCCGGGCCTTCCCCACACGCTAACCGTTTTCAACGGTAATGCGAATCATTGCTGATACGATTCGGCTTGTTCCCAAGTTTGTTCCCAATGATCGGGGCCGCTTTTCCGGAGACTTACCCAGATGAAAACTCTCGCACTCACCCTCGCCGCGGCTGCTGCGCTGTTCGCTGCCGCCGGCGCCAATGCGCAGGTCGTCAACCTCTACACCGCACGCCACTACCAGACCGACGAAGCGCTGTACGCCAACTTCACCAAAGAAACCGGCATCAAGGTCAACCGCATCGAGGGCAAGGAAGACGAGCTGTTGGAGCGCATCAAGAACGAAGGCGCGAGCAGCCCGGCCGACGTGTTCATCACCGTCGACGCCTCGCGCCTGGAACTGGCCGACAAGGCCGGCGTGTTCCAGCCGGTGCAGTCGAAGTCGCTCGAAGCGCGCATTCCGGCGAACCTGCGCACGCCGAACTGGCTGGCGTTCTCGACCCGCGCTCGCGTGATCGTCTACAACACCAAGGCCGTGAACCCGGAGTGGGTGCAGAGTTACGAAGACCTGGCCAACCCGCGCCTCAAGGGCCAGATCTGCGTGCGCTCAGGTTCGCACCCGTACAACCTGTCGCTCGGCGCGGCGCTGCTGACGCACGACGGCGAAGCCAAGACCGAAGCCTGGGCCAAAGGACTGGTCGCCAACTTTGCACGCGCGCCCAAGGGCGGCGACACCGACCAGTTGCGGGCCGCGGCCGCCGGCGAGTGCGGAGTGGCGATCGCCAACAGCTACTACGTGGCGCGGATGATGCGTTCGACCAAACCCGAAGACGTGAAGGACATGGCCGCGTTGACCGTGGTCTGGCCGAACCAGAAGAGCTGGGGCACGCACGTCAACGTGTCGGGCGCCGGTGTGATCAAGACCGCGCCGAACAAGGCCAACGCGGTGAAGTTCCTCGAATACCTGGCGAGCGACTCGGCCCAGACTTACTTCGCCGACGGCAACAACGAGTGGCCGGTCGTGAAGAGCGCTTCGGTGAACAACCCGGCGCTGGAAAAGCTCGGGCCCTTCAAGGCCGACGAACTGCCGGTCGAGCAATGGGCGCCGAACACCGCCGCCGCGCAGAAGATTTTCGACCGCGCCGGCTGGCGCTGACGTCAACGGAGCAGGCCGGGCAACGGGTGGCAGCGATCGTGACGCCGCGTTCCTGAGCTGTTCGATCTGCGAGCGCCGCGCCGCCGGTCGGCCTTGACGGGATTGGCCGCCCCAGGCGCGCGTGTATCTCCTACACGCGGCCGCCGCTCTTGCTGCGACCATGGCTACATCCGCTCGATGGCGGACTGAACCCATGGCCGAACTGAAAACCTACCTCGTCGAAGACAGCCACGTGATCCGGCACAGCCTGATTGCCACGCTCGAAGAACTGTCGCCGGTGCAAGTCGTGGGCACCGCCGAGGACGAAGACACCGCTCTGCAATGGCTCAGAAACCCGTTGAACAAGTGCGATCTCGTGATCATCGACATCTTCTTGAAGCGCGGCTCGGGTTTAGGTGTGCTCCTGAACGCCCGCGGCCTGCCGGGTGCGCCTCAGCTCGTGGTGCTCAGCAACTACGCCACGCCGGACATGCGCGAGCGCTGCATGAAGCTGGGTGCCACGAAAGTGTTCGACAAGTCGAACCAGATCGAAGAGCTGATTCGCTACTGCGGCGGCGAGGAGTGAAGTCCGAAGACTGATTGCGCCTGCGCGCAAGGCGAGGCGCATTCCTACAATGGCCGCGAGGCCGACCACATCGAGGACATCGGGGTGCGCGGCGGCCACATCGGCGTGGAGCCACCTCGCGGTCGTTAGCGCTCCTTCGCAATCTGCCGGCACAGCACGATCATCGGCAACAAACCCACCGCCACGATCGCGAGCGACGCGGTCGAGGCTTCGGCCAGGCGCTCGTCCGATGCGAGCCGGTAGGCCTGCGTGGCGAGTGTGTCGAAGTTGAACGGCCGCATCACCAGCGTGGCCGGCAGCTCCTTCATCACGTCGATGAACACCAGCAGCCCGGCCGTCAGCAAGCCGCGCCGCAGCAGCGGCACGTGCACGCGCTGCAAGGTTCGCGCCGGCGACAGGCCGAGGCTGCGCGCGGCGTCGTCCATGTGCGGCGTGACGCGATGCAGCGCTGCGTCGACACTTTGGAGGGCCGACGCCAGAAAACGCACCACACACGCAAACACGAGTGCGGCGATGCTTCCGGTGAGCACCAGCCCGCCTTGCCAGCCGAAGTTCGCCTGCAGCCATTGCACCAGTGTGTTGTCGAGCCGCGCGACCGGGATCAGCACGCCGACGGCGATCACCGAGCCGGGCAGCGCGTAACCCATGCCGGCGGTCCAGTGGGCCAGCCTTGACGCCGGGCCGCGGTCGAGCCGGCGCGCGTAGGCCACGAGCACGGCCAGGCCGACCGCGAGCAGGGCGGTCAGCGACGACACCACGACGCTGTTGCGGGCCAGCGCAAGGAAGACGGTGCCGAACTGCGCGTCGCCGTCGGTCAGTGCCATCTGCAGCAACACGCCGCAGGGGATCACGAAGCCGGCGAGCAGCGGCACGCAGCACGCGGCGATGGCTGCGGCCGCATGCCAGCCGGTCAGCCGCGGGCCGCGCGGCGGCTGGCGCCGCAGGCCGGCACCGTGGAAGCGCGCGCGGCCGCGCGAGGCCTGCTCCAGCGCCAGCACCAGCAGCACGAAGCCGAGCAGGCACATCGACAACTGCGCCGCCGCCGCGCGGTCGCCGAGCGAGAACCAGGCGCGGTAGATGCCGGTGGTGAAGGTCTGCACGCCGAAGTACGAGACCGTGCCGTAGTCGGCCAGCGTTTCCATCAGCGCCAGCGCCACGCCGGCGGCGATGGCCGGGCGTGCCATCGGCAGCGAGACACGCAGAAAACTGCGCCAGGGGGTGAGGCCGAGCGAACGGCCGGCCTCCATCACGCCGCCACCGCGTTCCAGGAACGCGGTGCGCGCCAGCAAGTAGACGTAGGGGTAGAGCACGCTGGCGAACATCAACACCGCACCAAAGGTGCTGCGCACTTCGGGGAACCGGTGGTCGGCACGGCCCCAGCCCATCGTCTCGCGCAGCAGGCTTTGCACCGGGCCGGCGAACTGCAGCAGATCGGTGTAGGTGTAGGCCATCACGTAGGCCGGCATCGCCAGCGGCAGCACCAGCGCCCATTCGAACGCGCGGCGGCCGGCGAAGTCCATGTGGGTGACGAGCCAGGCTGCGCCCACGCCGAGCAGCGCCACGCCCACGCCCACGCCCAGGCACAACTGCAGGCTGGTGACGATGTATTCCGGCAGCAGCGTGGCTGCGAGATGGGCCCAGGTGCCGCCGGTGCCGGCGCTGAATAGGTTGCTCGCGACCGACAGGATCGGCACCGCCACGAGGCCTGCGATCAGCAGCGTCAAACCCGTGAGCCAGCGGGTCGGGCGCAGCATGTGCAGCGGGGTGGAGGTCGGGGAAGGTGTCATGTCAGTGCCGCCCGGCCGCCCGTAGGTGCTGACGCGCCCCTCGGGGGCAGCGAACGAAGTGAGCTTGGGGTTGTTTCATCCTGGAACAGGGCGGAGTCAGTGTAAGGTGCGCGCCTGATCGCCACAAAGTGCCGGCGCCGCCCCCGAGATCCCATCCGTGACCCCCGTGCCGACGCCGTTCTCCGACGCCCCCGTTCTCGAGTTGAACCACCTCGGTCACCGCTACGGTGATCGCAGCACCTTCAGCGCCTTGAACCTGACCATCGCCAGCGGCACGGTGTGCTGCCTGCTCGGCCCCTCGGGCTGCGGCAAGACGACCGTGCTGCGCTGCATCGGCGGCTTCGAGCGCGTGAGCGAAGGCGAGATCCGCATCGACGGCCAGGTGGTGGGCAGTGCCTCAGTGCACCTAGCCCCCGAGCAGCGCCGCATCGGCATGGTGTTCCAGGACTACGCCTTGTTCCCGCACCTGAGCGTGCTGCGCAACGTCGGCTTCGGCGTGCCCGACCGGCGGCTGGCGCGCGAGCGGGCGATGCAGTTGCTCGAAACTGTGGGCCTGGCCGCGTCGGCCGACCGCTACCCGCACGAACTCTCGGGCGGCCAGCAGCAGCGCGTGGCGCTGGCGCGGGCACTCGCGCCGCGGCCGCGCCTGTTGCTGCTGGACGAGCCGTTTTCCAACCTCGACGTCGACCTGCGCGAGCAGCTCGCCGCCGAAGTGCGCAGCATCCTCAAGGCGAGCGGTACGACCGCGGTCTTCGTCACCCACGACCAGAACGAAGCCTTCGCGATGGCCGACGAGATCGCGGTGATGAACGAAGGCCGCATCCAGCAGGTGGCCGGCGCCTACGAGCTCTACCACCGCCCGAACAGCCGTTTTGTGGCCGACTTCATCGGCCAGGGCGTGTTCGTTGAAGCGACCGTGCTCAGCCCGCAGCGATTGCAGCTCGAGATTGGCGAAGTGGCCACACAGGAGCCGATCAACTTCGCCGACACCCGCCGTGCCTGTGCCGACGGCGAGCGCATCCAGGTGCTGATGCGCCCCGACGACGTGTTGCACGACGACGCCAGCCCGCTGCGTGCCACCGTGGAGCACAAGGCCTTTCGAGGCGCCGAGATCCTCTACACGCTGCAGCTCGGCAGCGGCGCACGGGTGCTGGCGCTGGTGCCCTCGCACCACAACCACGCGCTGCAGGAACAGATCGGCATCCGGCTCGACATGGACCACGTGATCGCGTTCGCGCGGCCGGCTTGAGCGGCCGCACAGCGCAGCGCTACTTCCGGCTGCGCGCCGCTGCCACCGCCTTCGTCGGGTTGATCAGCGTGCGCCTCCCATCGAGCTCGAGCCCGAGGAGGTGGCTGGGTTGAGTGTGCTCGATGACTCGCATGGCCGTACTCCGGGTGCGGGAGCACGCATGATGGTCCGGCGTGATTTGACAAGTCTTGCCAAGTTGAGCTTGTTGCGGTGTGTCATGTCGGGGCGTCGAGCTCAACCCTTACCGCGTCACCCACCGCCAGGCGACCGCCGCACACCACACGGGCCGTCAGGCCGCCGTGCCCGCGCATGACGTTGTAGCCGCCGAGCCCGAGTGCGGCTTCCATCTTCGAGCAGGGGTCGCACGGGCCGGTCATCACAATGACCACTTCGGAGCCGATGCAGACCCGCAACAGCCGGTCGGCGAACGGCGAGCGCAGGGCCAGCAGGTTGATGCCCGAGACCACGAGGTTGCGTCGCAGCGTGGCCGGGTCGAGCAGAGCATTCGCCGACCATGCGGCGATCAGTTCCAGGTGCTCGGCCTGGATCAGCGTGACTTGCCGCTTGCCACCGCCGGGCCGAGCGGCGGCGCGCACGGCGCTGCGGTCGCCGAGCAGGCCTCGGTCGACTTCGGCGATGACCGAGTCGACTCGCAGCGCGGTCATATCACGCTTCGGGCGCAGGAAGATGGCGTCGATCCGGCCCGCGCTCGGGAACTGCCGGGTCAGCTCGCGCAAGACTTTCATCGAACGAACTGCGCAGCGCCGATAGGGTTCAGAACAGGAAATACTTCTGCGCCATCGGCAATTCGGTGGCCGGCTCGCAGGTCAGCAGCACGCCGTCGGCACGCACTTCGTAAGTCTGCGCATCGACCTCGATGTTCGGTGTGCCGCTGTTGTGAACCATGTCGGCCTTGCCGATCGTGCGCGTGTTCTTCACCGCCTCGGTGCGGCGCTTCAGGCCGAGCCGCTGCGGCACGCCGGCGGCCAGCGAGGCCTTCGACATGAAGGTGATGCAGGTGTCGTTCATCGCGCTGCCGAAGCTGCCGAACATCGGCCGGTAGTGCACCGGCTGCGGCGTGGGGATGCTCGCGTTCGGGTCGCCCATCGCGGCGGCGGCGATCATGCCGCCCTTGATGATCAACGAAGGTTTCACGCCGAAGAAAGCCGGCCTCCAGACCACCAGGTCGGCGAGCTTGCCGACCTCGACCGAACCGACGATGTGCGAGATGCCTTGCGTGATCGCTGGGTTGATCGTGTACTTGGCGATGTAACGTTTGACGCGGAAGTTGTCGTGGCGGGCGTTGTCTTCGGTCAGCGTGCCACGCTGCGCTTTCATCTTGTGCGCTGTTTGCCAGGTACGGATGATGACTTCGCCGACGCGCCCCATCGCCTGGCTGTCGGAGCTCATCATCGAGAACACGCCGAGGTCGTGCAGGATGTCTTCGGCCGCGATCGTCTCGCGCCGGATGCGGCTTTCGGCGAAGGCCAGGTCTTCGGCGATGCTGGCGTCGAGGTGGTGGCACACCATCAGCATGTCGAGGTGTTCGTCGATGGTGTTCACGGTGTAGGGCATCGTCGGGTTGGTGCTCGACGGCAACACGTTCGGCAGCCCCGCGCACTTGATGATGTCGGGCGCGTGCCCCCCGCCGGCACCCTCGGTGTGAAAGGTGGCGATCGTTCTGCCCTTGAACGCGGCGATCGTGTCTTCGACGAAACCCGATTCGTTCAGCGTGTCGGTGTGGATCGTCACCTGCACGTCGTGCGCCTCGGCCACGCTCAGGCAGCAATCGATCGCGGCCGGCGTGGTGCCCCAGTCTTCGTGCAGCTTCAGGCCGTAGGCGCCGGCTTCGAGCTGCTCTTCCAGCGCGCCGGGCAAGCTCGCGTTGCCCTTGCCCTGGAAGCCCAGGTTCATCGGGAAACTCTCGGCTGCTTTCAGCATCGAGTGGATGTGCCAGGGCCCGGGTGTGCAGGTGGTGGCGAAGGTGCCGGTCGCCGGGCCGGTGCCGCCACCCATCATCGTCGTTATGCCGCTCATCAGCGCTTCTTCGATCTGCTGCGGGCAGATGAAGTGGATGTGGGTGTCGATGCCACCGGCGGTGACTATGTTGCCCTCGCCCGCGATGATCTCGGTGCCCGGGCCGATGACGATGTCGATGCCGGGTTGCACGTCGGGGTTGCCGGCCTTGCCAATCGCGCTGATCAGGCCGCCCTTGATGCCGATGTCGGCTTTCACGATGCCCCAGTGGTCGATGATCAGCGCGTTGGTGATCACGGTGTCGGCCACGTCAGCCGCGAGGCGCTGGCTCTGGCCCATGCCGTCGCGAATCGTCTTGCCACCACCGAACTTCACTTCTTCACCGTAACCGCCGGCCTTCAGCGTGTGGTCGTGTTCGACCTCGACGATCAGGCCGGTGTCGGCCAGGCGCACCCGGTCTCCCTTGGTCGGGCCGAACATTTCCGCATACGCGCGGCGGTTGATTTTGGCCATCAAAGCGCTCCCTGGACGAGGCCACGAAAGCCGTAGGCCTTGCGCTCACCGCCGTAGTCGACCAGTTCGACGGTGCGTTGCTGGCCGGGCTCGAAACGAACCGCGGTGCCCGAGGCGATGTTCAGGCGCATGCCGTGCGCGGCGGCGCGGTCGAAGCGCAACGCGCCGTTCGTCTCCGCGAAGTGGTAGTGCGAGCCGACCTGGATTGGCCGGTCGCCGCTGTTTTCGATCACCAGCGTCAGCGTGCGCCGGCCGGGGTTGATTTCGATGTCGGGGCCGTCGGTCAGCAGTTCGCCAGGGATCATGGTGAAAGCTCCTGCTCAGGCAATGGGTTGGTGCACGGTCACCAACTTGGTGCCGTCGGGGAAGGTTGCTTCCATCTGGATCTCGGGGATCAGCTCGGCCACCCCAATCATCACGTCGGCGCGGGTGAGCCAGGTCTTGCCCTCGCTCATCAGCGCGGCCACGCTCTTGCCGTCGCGGGCGCCTTCCATGATGGCGGCGCTGATCAGCGCGACCGCCTCGGGGTAGTTGAGCTTGAGCCCGCGCGCCCGGCGGCGCTCGGCCAGCAGCGCTGCGGTGAAGATCATCAGCTTGTCTTTTTCGCGCGGGGTGAGTTCCATGGCAGATGGGTAGCAGAAGACGTACCCGATGCTAGCGCCTTGCTTCACACGGATCACCCG
This sequence comes from Rhizobacter sp., assembly GCA_043774765.1. Lineage (GTDB taxonomy): Bacteria > Pseudomonadota > Gammaproteobacteria > Burkholderiales > Burkholderiaceae_C > LMDS01. The sequence goes on from JAYVTD010000509.1 coordinate 9,237, forward strand.
GCTCGTTGGCATGCGCCTTGCACCAACTCGGGTCATGAGCTCTGCACTCCCGCTCGCTGTTGCTGCCACCGAGGTGGCGCCGTGCGTGGGGCAGGGCGTGCGGCCGGCGCCGAGCACCACGGCAGTGCAGCAGGTCATCAAGGTGCGCCGCGACTACAACAGCTGGGTCGCGTGCGAGACGATGGAAGACTACGCGCTGCGCTTCACGCCGCGCTCGTTTCGCAAGTGGTCGGCACTGCGGGTGGCGAACACCGCATTCGGCGCGTCTTCGTTCCTCGTGCTCGAAGCGGTTGGCGGCACCTTGCTGGTCGACTACGGCTTCATCAACGCGTTCTGGGCCATCCTCGCCACCGGCCTGATCATCTTTCTGGCCGGCTGGCCGATCAGCGTCTATGCGGCGCGCCATGGCGTCGACATGGACCTGCTGACACGCGGCGCCGGCTTCGGCTACATCGGCTCCACGATCACGTCGCTGATCTACGCCAGCTTCACCTTCATCTTCTTCGCGCTCGAGGCGGCCATCATGGCCTACGCGATCGAGCTGGCGTTCGACATTCCGCCGAGCTGGGGTTATTTGCTGTGCTCGCTGATCGTGATCCCGCTCGTCACGCACGGCGTCACTACGATCAGCCGGCTGCAGGTGTGGACGCAGCCGCTGTGGCTCGTGATGCTGATCGTGCCGCTGGCCTACGTGCTGCACCAGCACCCCGGCGTGCTGGCCGAGTTGTGGTCTTACGGCGGGCAGGGCGCCGAAGGCCCGCGTGCGCCCGGCTTCGACCTGATGAAATTCGGCGCTGCGATGACCGTGGGCATCGCACTCATCACGCAGATGGGCGAGCAGGCCGACTACCTGCGTTTCATGCCCGAGCCGCAGCCGGGCCGGCGCGTGCGCTGGTGGGCCAGCGTGGTGATCGGCGGGCCGGGCTGGGTCGTGCCCGGCGTGTTGAAGATGCTCGCCGGGGCATTGCTCGCGTATCTGGCGATCGGCTACGCGGTGCCGATCGAGCGCGCCGTCGACCCGACGCAGATGTACCTCGTGGCCTACAACGCCGTGTTCTCGCAATACGGCCTGGCGGTCGCGGCGACCGCACTCTTCGTGATCGTCTCGCAGCTCAAGATCAACGTGACCAACGCGTATGCCGGCTCGCTGGCATGGTCGAACTTCTTCGCACGCCTGACGCACAGCCACCCGGGCCGGGTGGTGTGGATGGTGTTCAACACGGCGATCGCGCTGATGCTGATGGAGCTCGACGTGTTCCAGGCGCTCGGCAAGGTGCTGGGCCTGTACTCGAACATCGCGATCTCCTGGATGATGGCGGTGGTGGCCGACCTCGTCATCAACAAGCCGATGGGCTGGTCGCCCAAAGGCATCGAGTTCAAGCGCGCCCACCTGTTTGACGTGAACCCGGTCGGTGTGGGCGCGATGGGGATGGCCTCGCTGCTCTCGATCGTCGCCTACCTCGGTGTGCTCGGGCCGATGGCGCAGGCGTTCTCGGCGCTGATCGCGCTCGTCACCGCGCTGATCGTGTCGCCGCTGATCGCGTGGTGGACCGGCGGGCGCTACTACATCGCACGTTCGCCGTCGGCGCCACCGTTTCCCGAGGACGACGCCGGCAGCTACAAACGCCTCACCCGCTGCGTGATCTGCGAGCGCGACTACGAACACGACGACATGGCGCAGTGCCCCGCCTACCAGGGTGCCATCTGCTCGCTGTGCTGCACGCTCGACGCACGCTGCAACGACCTGTGCAAACCGCATGCGCGGGTCTCGGTGCAATGGAATGCGCTGCTGCGCGCGTTGTTGCCGCGCGCGGTCTGGCCCTACCTGGAGACCGGCCTCGGCCACTACCTGCTGCTGATGGCGGTGGTGGTGCCCTTGCTCGTTGGCCTGTTCGCCGTGCTGTATCACCAGGGGCTGCCGGCGCTCGCCGAGCCCGGCTCGGTACTGGCCCAGGCGCTGAAGCTCGGCTTCGTGAAGGCCTTCGCCGCGCTGCTGCTGGTGAGCGGCATCGTCGCCTGGTGGCTGGTGCTCACGCAGAAGAGCCGCCAGGTCGCGCAGGAAGAATCGAACCGGCAGACCCAGGCGCTGAACGAGCAGACCCAGGTGCTGCGGCGCGAGATCGAATCGCACCGCCGCACCGACGAACAGCTGCAGCAGGCGAAACGCCAGGCCGAACTTGCCAACCAGGCCAAGAGCCGCTACATCACGACCGTGAGCCACGAGCTGCGCACGCCACTCAACAGCATCCTCGGTTATGCACAGCTGCTCGAAGAAGACGCCTCGGTGCCACCGCATCGGCGCCAGGCAGTGGCGGTGATCCGGCGTGGCGGCGACCACCTGCTGAGCCTGATCGAACGCACGCTCGACATCTCGCGCATCGAAGCCGGCAAGCTGCGGCTCGAGAACAAGCCGATGCGCTTTCGCGAGTGCGTGCAGGAGATCGTGCGCCTGTTCGAGTTGCAGGCGGCGGCCAAGGGCATCGTGTTCTTGCGCGCGCTCAGCGAGGCCTTGCCCGAGGTCGTGCGGGCCGACGAAAAACGGCTGCGCCAGATCCTGATCAACGTGCTCGGCAACGCCGTCAAGTTCACGCACGTCGGTCGGGTCGAGTTTCGCCTGACGTATGCGCGCGAGATGGCGACCTTCGAGATCGAAGACACCGGCCCCGGCATCCCGGCGGCCGACATCGAACACGTGTTCGAGCCGTTCGGGCGCGGCTCGGAAGCCGGTGCCGCAGCCAGCGGCGGCACCGGCCTGGGCCTGACCATCGCCAAGATGCTGACCGACCTGATGGGCGGCGAGCTCACGGTGCACAGCACATCTGCCGCGGCGGTGGCCTCGGGCGCGGCGGCGACCACCGGCACGGTGTTCCGCATCCGCCTGTTCCTGCCCGAAGTGCGCGGTGCGCGCATCGAAGCAGAGCTGCCGCGCCAGGTACGCATCGGCTACGCCGGCCCGCGCAAGCACGTGCTGGTGGTCGACAACGAAGAGATCGACCGCGGGCTGATGCTGAGCGTTCTGGAGCCGCTCGGCTTCGAGATCGAGCAGGCCGCCTCGGGGCACGACTGCCTGGCGCTGCTGGCGAGCAGCGCGCCCGACGCGATCCTGATGGACCTGGCCATGCCCGGCATCGACGGCTGGGCCACGCTGCGCACGATCCGCGAGCAAGGCCTCTGCGCAGCGCCGGTCGCGATCGTCTCGGGCAACGCGTTCGACAAGGAACTGGAGAACGATGTCGGCATCGGTGTCGAAGATTTCATCCTGAAGCCGGTGCGCGTGCACGAGCTACTCGACTGGCTCGGCGCGCGGCTGCAGCTCGACTGGGTGTTCGCCCGGCCCGCCGATGTGCCCGCACCGGCACTGGCGCCACCGGCCGAATGGCTGCTGCCCGACGAAGCCCAGCTGCGCGCGCTCGACGAACTCGTGAGCCTGGGCTACTACCGCGGCATCGTGCGCAAGCTCGACGACATCGCCGCGCTGCACGCCGGCCACGCCGGCTTCGTGAGCCACCTGCGTGGCCTGGCGCACCAGTTCCAGCTCGACGCGATGGCGCGTGTGATCCGCCAGGCGCTGCTCGACTGCGAGGTGCGGCCATGAATGCTCCGCTGCCGAACCGCAGCGATTCGCAGCTTGTGCTGATCGTCGACGACGTGCCCGACAACCTCTCGCTGTTGCACGACGCGCTCGACGAATCGGGCTACACCGTGCTCGTGGCGACGAACGGTGAGAGCGCCTTGCAGCGCGCCGCGCAGGCGCTGCCCGACATCGTTCTGCTCGACGCGGTGATGCCTGGCATGGACGGCTTCGAAGTGGCGCGGCGCCTGAAGCAGAACCCCGAGACGGCGCACATCCCGATCATCTTCATGACCGGCCTGACCGAAACCGAACACGTGGTCGCCGCGTTCCAGGCCGGTGGTGTGGACTACGTGACCAAGCCGATCCGCGCTCAGGAGGTGCTGGTGCGCATGGCCGTGCGCATGCGCAGTGCGCGCGAGACGCACCAGGCCACGCAGGCGCGCAACGCGCTCGATGCCTTCGGCCACGCCACGATGGCGATCCACTTCGTGGAAGGCAGCGCCGACCCGGTTCGCTCGGTCTGGCAGACGCCGCTGGCGCGCCAGCTCATGTTCGACTACTTCGCCGCCACGCCAGGGCAGATCCCCGCGCCGGTGCTCGACTGGCTGACGAGCGAGACCAAGGCGGTCGCTGAAGGTTGCGAGCCGCGCACGCTGCCGGTGAGCCGCGTGAATGGCGACCAGCGGCGCCAGCTCGTGTTCTCGCTGCAGCAGCGCACTGGCGACGACGATTTGCTGATCGTGATGCGCGAGGTGTCCGATGCGGCCGTGGTCGACGCGATGGTGCAGTCCTTCAAGCTCACGCTGCGCGAAGCCGAGGTGCTGTACTGGGTCGCCAAGGGCAAGACCAACCGCGACATCGGCGACATATTGGGCAGCAGCCCGGCCACGGTGAAGAAGCACCTGGAGCGTGTCTACGTGAAGCTAGGCGTTGAAACGCGCACCGCGGCCGCGTCGATCACGATGAGCCGGCTGCGTCAGCTGAACCCGGGCATCAGCGCCTGACCGGATTTGTGCGGCCCCTGATGGCCCACGACTTGCCGCGGTACAGGGTCCAGCGTCGGGTCCGCACGCTGAGTCCTGCGCTCGCTTTTGCCGTACCCAAGGTCTGCTGTGAGGGCCGCGTACGCCATCAGGCGTATTCCGCCCGTCTCTCCCCCTGCGTAACCTGCGATCGACGCAATGCAGCACTGGCATGCCGCTTGCTCAAACCCTATCGAACAATCCACAGGAGCGTGACCCCATGAACCCATCCCGCCGCCAAGCCGGCAAAACTTTCACGGCCATCGCTTTGGGCGTGGCTGCCCTCGGCTACAGCTCGTTCGCGCAAGCGCAGGCCACCATCAAGGTCGGCGTATTGCACTCGCTGTCGGGCACGATGGCGATCTCGGAAACGGTGCTCAAGGACACCGTGCTGATGGCGATCGACGAGATCAATGCCAAGGGCGGTCTGCTCGGCAAGAAACTCGAACCCGTGGTCGTCGACCCGGCTTCGAACTGGCCGCTGTTTGCCGAGAAGGCCAAGCAGCTGATCGGGCAGGACAAGGTCGTTGCAACCTTCGGCTGCTGGACCAGCGTGAGCCGCAAGTCGGTGCTGCCGGTCTACGAAGAACTCAACAGCCTGCTGTATTACCCGGTGCAGTACGAAGGTGAAGAGCTGTCGAAGAACGTGTTCTACACCGGCGCGGCGCCGAACCAGCAAGCCATTCCTGCGGTCGAGTACCTGATGAGCAAGGCCGGTGGTGGCGCCAAGCGCTGGGTGCTGCTGGGCACCGACTACGTGTACCCGCGCACCACCAACAAGATCCTGCGCTCGTTCCTGAAGAGCAAGGGCGTGAAAGACGAAGACATCGACGAGAAATACACCCCGTTCGGCCACAGCGACTACCAGACCATCGTTGCCGACATCAAGAAGTTCTCGGCTGGCGGCAAGACCGCGGTGGTCTCCACCATCAACGGCGACTCCAACGTGCCGTTCTACAAGGAACTGGGCAACGCCGGCCTGAAGGCGAAAGACGTTCCCGTCGTCGCGTTCTCGGTCGGTGAAGAAGAGCTGCGCGGTGTCGACACCAAGCCACTCGTCGGCCACCTGGCTGCGTGGAACTACTTCCAGTCGATCAAGAGCCCGGCCAACACCGAGTTCATCAAGAAGTGGAGCGCTTACGCCAAGGCCAAGGGCATCGCCGGCCACAAGGACAAGCCGCTGACCAACGACCCGATGGAAGCCACCTACATCGGATTCAACATGTGGGCGCAGGCGGTCAAGAAGGCCGGCAGCACCGACACCGACAAGGTGATCGCCGCGATGGCCGGCCAGACCTTCACCGCACCCAGCGGCATCACCTCGAAGATGGACGAGAAGAACCACCACCTGCACAAGTCGGTGTTCATCGGCGAGATCAAGGCCGACGGCCAGTTCAACGTGGTCTGGAAGACACCCGGCCCGGTCAAGGCCCAGCCGTGGAGCCCGTTCATCCCCGAGAACAAGGGCAAGAAAGACGAGCCTGAACTGATGGCCAAGAAGTAGTCAGGCGCGCAGCACCCCGTGATGCGTTGGTTTTTCCTGTTGATGTCTGCGCTGGTGCTTGCCGCGCCGGTGCAGGCCCTCACACCGACCCAGGCGCGCGCGCTGGTCGCTGGTGAGGCCGAACCCCGCATCGCGGCGCTCAACGCCGTGCTGGCCACGGCCGACGAGAAGACCGTGGCGCTGATCCAGGCCCTGTCAGACGACGCGGTGAAGTTCACCGACAGCGCGATCTTCGTGATGAAGGACGGCAAAGGCTTCGATCCCATCAGCGGCGCCAAGGTGGCCGTGCCCGACACGGCCGAAGACGTGATCAACAACAACCAGATGCGTGGCGAGCTCGACACTGCGCTGGCGTCGATCAAACTCTTCTCGCCCGACAACAAGGTGCGCGCCGAGGCGGTGAAAACGCTGCAGGCCGAGCCCGACGAAACCAAGCTGCCGCTGGTCGAAAAGGCCTATGCGGCCGAGCAGGTGCCCGCCATCAAGGAAGCGCTTGGAGCGGTGCGCTTCGCGGTCCTGCTCGGCAGCACCGACAAAGCCAAACGCCTCGAGGCCGCCACCGCGCTCGGCGCGACCGGCACACCGGCCACCAAGACGCTGCTGCTTGACCGCCAGAAGATCGAGACCGAAGCCGATGTGAAGGCCGCGATCGGTGTGGCGCTGAGAACCATCGAAGGGCGCCTCGCGTGGGGCGAACGCCTCGGCGTGATCTTCACCGGCGTGAGCCTCGGCTCCATCTTGCTGCTGGTCGCGCTGGGCCTGGCCATCACCTACGGCCTGATGGGCGTCATCAACATGGCGCACGGCGAGCTGATGATGATCGGCGCCTACGCCACCTACGTGATCCAGAACCTGTTTCGCGCTTTCCTGCCGGGCGCGTTCGACTACTACGTGCTGCTCGCGATTCCGGCGTCTTTCTTCGCCGCGGCGCTGGTCGGCGCGGTGCTCGAGCGCAGCGTGATCCGCTGGCTGTACGGCCGGCCGCTCGAAACGCTGCTCGCCACCTGGGGCATCAGCCTCGTGCTGCAGCAGGCGGTGCGCTCGATCTTCGGCGCGCAGAACGTGCTGGTCGAAAACCCGGCCTGGCTCTCTGGCGGCGTGGCTGCGATGAGCAACCTGACGCTGCCCTACAACCGCATCGCGATCATCGTTTTCGCGGTGCTGGTGCTGGCCGGCGTGTCGGCGCTGATCGCACGCACCCGGCTCGGCCTGTTCGTGCGCGGCGTGACGCAGAACCGCAGACAAGCGGCCTGCATGGGCGTGAACACCGCGCGCATCGACACCTATGCGTTCGCGCTGGGTTCGGGCATCGCCGGGCTCGCGGGTTGTGCCTTGTCGCAGGTCGGCAACGTCGGCCCTGATCTGGGCCAGGGTTACATCGTCGACTCGTTCATGGTCGTCGTGCTGGGTGGCGTCGGGCAACTCGCCGGAACGGTCTACGCGGCTGTGGGCCTGGGGGTGCTGAACAAGCTGCTCGAAGGCTGGCAGGGCGCGGTGCTCGCGAAGATCATGGTCCTTGTTTTCATCGTGATCTTCATCCAGAAGCGGCCGCAAGGCATCTTCGCGATGAAGGGCCGGAGTGCCGAAGCATGAGCGCGGTGTTACCGAACCTCGCAGACCCGGCCAGAGCGACCATCGTGCCGCGCATCGGCTTGCTGAGCGGCAAGAGCTGGGGCGCGGTCGTGCTTGCCTTGTTTATCGTTGCGGTCGTCGTGCCGCTGCTCAACCTGATGGTGCCGGAAGGAAGCGCCTTCCATGCCTCCGACTACGCGGTGCAGCTCGTTGCCAAGATCATGTGCTACGCCATCGCCGCGCTGGCGATGGACCTGATCTGGGGTTACACCGGCATCCTCTCGCTCGGCCACGGCGTGTTCTTCGCGCTCGG
>JAYVTD010000510.1:0-4495 GCA_043774765.1 Rhizobacter sp.
TCGCCGAGGTCGACACGCGCAGCCTGAAGGTCACCAATGCCGGTGGCATGGCGGTGCAGCGCATCGTGGCCGAGCGCTGGAAGGCAGCGACCGGCGTGCTCATCATCGAGAGCTACGGCCTGTCCGAAACCTCGCCCGGAGCGATCTCGAACCCGCTCGACACCCTGGAATGGAACGGCACGATCGGCATGCCGGTCCCATCGACCGAAGCCGCCGTGCTCGACGAAAACGGCACCGAGATGCCCATCGGCGAAGTCGGCGAGATCTGCGTGCGCGGCCCGCAGGTGATGTCGGGCTACTGGAACCGGCCCGAAGAGACGAGCAAGGTCTTCACGTGCGACGGCTGGTTGCGCACCGGTGACATGGGTTTCATGGACGAGCGCGGCTATTTCAAGATCACCGACCGCAAGAAGGACATGATCATCGTGTCGGGGTTCAAGGTGTTCCCGAACCAGATCGAGGATGCCGTCGCGCTGCACCCCGGCGTGGCCGAGGTCGCCGCCATCGGCGCGCCCGATGCACGCTCGGGCGAAGTGGTCAAGATCGTGGTCGTGCGCCAGAACCCGGCCTTGACCGAAGCAGAGTTGCTCGCGCATTGCCGCAAACACCTGACCGGCTACAAGGTGCCCAAGATCGTCGAGTTCCGCACCGAGCCCTTGCCCAAGACCAATCTCGGCAAGATCCTGCGCCGGGAACTGCGCGCAGCGGCACCGGCGCCCGGCACGACGCAGGCCCCCGCAGAGCCGCTGCGAACACCCGGATGACACGCTGACGCTCTGTGGCGCAGCGTCGCCGCGGTGTTGACGATCGCATCGAGCGCGATCAGGCTGAAATTGACCGTCATCACCTCGACGATCGGACGCATGCCGCCGAGCGCTGCAGGGCCTCGCGGTGCGCCTCGCGCAGGGTTTCGCGCTAACTCGAGCTGGTCACGGTCAACTTTCAGCCGGCTTTGGCCGAGCCGACCATGCCGGCCGGGGCGAGGTACTCGTCGACGAAGGTCTCGACAGCGGGCCAGTCGGTGTATTCGTGGTCTTTCGACATGCCGGTCGTCTGACCGCGCTGGCGCGCGATCATGCGCATCCTGGACCACCGGCCGGGTCACCGCGAGCGCGCGGCGGCACACCGCGGCTCCGCTCATCGCGGGACGCGCCGCGGCCCCGAGCCAGCCGCCAAGGCGGGGCGCCGCGTCTGCCGCGCCCGAATCCAGCGGCAAGCTGTTGACCGGGCTGAGTGTGAGGATGCCGCTGGCCGCAGCGTGCGTCACGGCGTTGCGGTTGCCCGCAGTCACGTTGACGGTCGCAGCCGGCTGCCCCGGCACGGGAGCGTCACCGCCACCACCGCCGCAGGCCGAGAGACTGGCGCACAGGGCCGGCGACGAATGCAAGGATGGAACCGGTGGGGTGGATCCTGAAAATCTTCATCTCGACTCGCTGGTGCGGATGGGTTGGCATTCAATCAATCCAGCCATCACCTCGCAGCGCGCGTTGAGCCAGCGCAAGCCGCGCCGTGTCGGTGCGGCTCAACCCCTCGAATGCACGCACTGCCCGAGCATGTCGGGCGTCACGAGCGTCACACCCTTGTCAGTGACGGTGTAGCGCGCACGGTCTTCCGCCGGGCAAACACCGATGCCGATGCCGTCGGGCAGCACACAGTGCTTGTCGATGATGGCGCGGCGCAGCACCACGTTTCGCCCCACTCTCACGCCGGGCAGCAACAGCGAGTCCTCGACGACGCTGCCGTCGCCCACGCACACCTTCGAGAACAACACCGAGCGGCGCACCGCCGCACCGCTGACGATGCAGCCGCTCGACACCACCGAGTCGACCGCCATGCCGCGGCGCCCGTCCTGGTCGAACACGAACTTGGCCGGCGGCAACTGGTGCTGCGTGCTGCGGATGGGCCAGGCGTCGTCGTAGAGATTGAGGTCGGGCAGCGGCCGGGTGAGGTCGATGTTGGCCTCCCAGTAGGCGTCGACCGTGCCGACGTCGCGCCAGTAGGGCCGCGACTCGATCATGTTGACGCAGCTGTCGCGGAAGTGGTGGGCGTGCACGTGGCAGCGTTCGACGATGTGCGGCAGGATGTCGCCACCGAAATCGTGGCCCGAGGCCGACTCGGCGGCGTCGCGCTCGAGCTCGCGGTAGAGAAACGCAGCGTCGAACACGTAGATGCCCATGCTGGCCAGCGCCATACCAGGGAAGCCGGGCTGCGGGGTCGGGCGGCAGGGCTTTTCGTCGAAGGCGCGCACGCGCCCGTCGGGGTCGACACACATCACGCCGAACGCCCCTGCCTGCTCGAGCGGCACGTCGATGCAGGCCACGGTGGCCTCGGCACCCGACGCGATGTGGTCGTCGATCATGCGGCTGTAGTCCATCTTGTAGACGTGGTCGCCGGCCAGCACGAGCACGAAGCGCGGGTCACCTTCGCGCAGCATCTCGAGGTTCTGGTACACGGCGTTGGCGGTGCCGCTGTACCAGCCTTCGTCGATCTGCTGCTGGGCTGGCACCACGTCGATGTATTCGCGCAGGCTCGCCTCAAGAAAGCCCCAGCCGCGCGTGATGTGTCGGATCAGGCTCTGCGCCTTGTACTGCGTCAACACCTCGATGCGGCGAATGCCCGAATTGATGCAATTGCTCAGCGTGAAGTCGATGATCTTGAGTTTGCCCGCGAACGGGATGGCCGGCTTCGAACGCCAGTCGGTCAGTTGCTTCAGGCGAGAACCACGCCCCCCGGCCAGCACCACGGCGCAGGTGGCCTGCAGCGCATGGTCGGCAGCCCGGCCGCTGTCGCCCCCCGCATGGGGCCGGTAGCCGGTCTGCGCACACAAGGTTTCGGTCATGAACGCTCCCTTCTTCAAGGCGCGGGTGGCATCAGCACCAACGCTCGCGGCGCGGCGGCCGCTCGCTCAAGCAGTATTGATCGTTCCGCTCTCTGGCGCCAGAGGTGCCGAAGTGGTTCGGGCTGTGCATCGTCAGTCTGCAGCTCGGGCACAGCGGCGCAGCTGACGGGCGCTCGGTCTTCGGGCTGGCTTGCATGTTCCCGGCATCGTCGGGGCGCATTCGCCGCGCGCGATTGAGCTTGCGCAACGCGGCCCCGAAGATTCACCGCGGGAGGCGCACGTCGCGGCGCGAAGGCTCGGAACGCCCCCTTCCGTCTTTCAGTGCAGCTTCACGTGCGGCTCGGTGCGCCGCGTGATCATGCGCGAGAGTGTCTCGAGCCCTACCTTCGGCCAGCCATGCAGCGCGAGTTCGTGCATCTTGTAGAGCGACTCATACATCAGGCGCGCGAAGTAGCCCTCGATCATGAGGCTGCCGCCGACCAGCGCGCCCATCATGTTGCCCACGGTGCTGAATTCACCCAGCGACACGAGCGAGCCGAAGTCGCGGTAGCGGTAGTCGCGCAGCGGTTCGCCAGCGAGGCGGCGCTCGATCTGACCGAGCATGTGCGAAGCCTGCTGGTGCGCGGCCTGCGCGCGTGGCGGCACCCAGCCAGCCTTGCTGCCGGTGACAGGGTCGGGCACCGCGCCGGGCGCTTCGGGCCAAGGGCAGGCCGCGCAGTCGCCCATCGCGAAGATGTCGGGGTCGAGCGTGGTCTGCAGGTTCTGGTGCACCAGCAACTGGTTGATGCGGTTGGTCTCCAGGCCGTCGATGTTCTTCAGGAAATCCGGGGCCTTGATGCCCGCGGCCCACACCACGAGTTCGGCAGGGATGACGCGACCGTCGGCCAGTCGCACGCCCTCGGCCATCACCTCGGCGACCTTGGCGCGGGTGTGCACGACAACGCCGAGCTCGCGCAGCAGCGTTTCGGTGGCTTCGGAGAAGCGTTTGGGCAAGGCCGGCAGCACACGCTCCGACGCTTCGATGAGGTTCAGGCGAATGTCCTTCTCGGGGTCGATGCGGTCGAGCCCGTAGGCCACGACCTCGCGGGTCGTGCGGTGCAGTTCGGCCGACAATTCGACCCCGGTGGCGCCGGCACCAATGACCGCGACGTGCAGTTGCTGCGGCAGCAGCGGCGTGGTCTGCGAGTGGGCACGGATGCAGGCGTTGACAAGCCGCTGGTTGAAGCGACGCGCATCGGCGGCGGTCTCGAGCTTGAGTGCGTGTTCCGAGACGCCAGGCGTACCGAAGTCGTTGCTCTGGCTGCCCACCGCGATCACGAGCGTGTCGTAGTAGACACGGCGCTGCGGCGTCACGAGCTTGCCCTCGTCGTCGACGAATGCCGCGACCGTGATCTCGCGCGCGCCACGGTCCAGAGCGATCATCTCGCCGACGTTGTAGCGGAAGTGGTGCCAATGCGACTGCGCCAGGTAGTCGACCTCATGCACGCTCATGTCCATGCTGCCAGCGGCGATCTCGTGCAGCTTGGGCTTCCAGATGTGCGAGCGCGTGCGGTCGACGAGCGTGATCTCGGCCCTGCCGCGACGGCCGAGCTTGTCACCCAGTCGGGTCGCCAGCTCCAGGCCGCCGGCCCCGCCACCGACGATGACGATCTGGTG
>JAYVTD010000511.1:0-9951 GCA_043774765.1 Rhizobacter sp.
CCCACCGGCCCGCCGCTCGGCTCGTGCAGGCGCAGCAGCGCCAGGCCCATCGTCGTCTTGCCCGAGCCCGATTCGCCGACCACGCCGAGCGTGTGGCCCTGGCGCAGCTTGAACGTGGCGCCCACGCCCTTGGCTCCACCTACGGCTTTGAATTCCTTGCGGCCGAACACGCCAGCTTGCAGCCAGAAGCTCTTGGTCAGCGCGCTCGCTTCGATGATGACGCGGGCGTTTGGGTCTTTCGCCTTGGTCGTGCCGGCAGCGGCGCGGCCGGCGATGTGGTCGTCGATCACCATCAGGCGCGGCGCGCGCTGCTCGAGCGTCGGCCGGCAGGCCAGCAGCGCCTTGGTGTACGCGTCTTGCGGTGCAGCGAAGATGCCGGCCACCGCGCCCTGCTCGCGCACCGTGCCCTGGCGCATCACGACCACGTGGTCGGCAATTTCGCCGACCACGCCGAGGTCGTGGCTGATGAACAGCATGCTCATCCGGTACTTGGCCTTCAGGCCGGCCAGCAGCTCCATGATCTGGCGCTGGATCGTCACGTCGAGCGCGGTCGTCGGCTCGTCGGCGATCAGCAGCTTCGGTTCGCAGGCCAGCGCCATCGCGATCATCACGCGCTGCTGCTGGCCGCCCGACAGCTGGTGCGGGTAGGCCGAAAGGCGCCGCTTCGGTTCGGGCATGCCGACTTCATTCAGCAGCGCTTCGGCGCGGGTCATCGCCTGCCGGGCACTCAGCCCCAGGTGCTTCACCAGCGGCTCGCAGATCTGCTGGCCGACCGTGAACACCGGGTTCAGCGAGGTCATCGGGTCCTGGAACACGCAGGCGATTTCCTTGCCGCGCAGCTTCTGCAGTTCCGCGAGTGGCGTGGCCAGCATGTCGCGGCCCTGGAACGTGATGGCGCCGTGGCGCTCGGCGTTGTCGGGCAACAGGTTCAGGATCGACATCGCGGTCACGCTCTTGCCCGAACCCGATTCGCCGACGAGCGCGATGGTGGTGTTCTCGGGAACGTCGAAGCTCACGCCGTTGTTGCCACGGCCCACGGCTTCGAAGCGTTGCACCACGCCGTTGGTCTTGCCGAGGCGGAAGGCGACACGAAGGTCCTTGATGGATAGCAGCGTGCTCATTCCAGCCCCCGCAGTTTCGGATCGAGCGCGTCCCGAAGCGCATCGGTCATCAGTGAAAACGCGGTCACGAACACCGCCATGAACAGCGTCGCCGCGGCGAGCTGCCACCACTGGCCGAGGATCAGCTGGCTCTGCGCTTCGGCGAGCATCGTGCCCCACGAGACCTGGTCGACGCCGACGCCCAGGCCCAGATACGACAGGATCACTTCCGACTTGATGAAGCCGACGACGTGGATCGAAAGCTGCACCAGCACCACATGGCTCACGTTGGGCAGGATGTGCCGGAACATGCGCGAGCTCGTGCTCGCGCCGATCGCTTCGGCCGAACGCACGTAGTCGCGCACCGCGTGTTTGATGAACTCGGCGCGCACCAGCCGGTAGATGCCGGTCCAGCCCGCGAGGCCCAGAATCAGCACCACCGAGCCCACGCCGCGCGGGAACACCGCCGCGAAAGCGAAGATCAGCAAGATGCCCGGGATCGCGGTGAAGACGTTGTAGAGCCACTCCAGGAAATCACCCGCCCTGCCGCCGAAGAAGCCTGCAATGGCACCGAGCAACGTGCCGATGAGGGTGGCGAGCAATGCAGCCGACACACCGACCAGGATCGACACCTGCGCGCCCTTGACCGCCTTGGCCAATACGTCGCGGCCGAGCCGGTCGCCGCCGAAAGGCAGCGTCAACGCCTTCACGGTTTCGGTGGTCTGGTACTTCTTGGCCGCTTCGTCCCATTCCTTGTAGCGCGGCGCCAACGGGTCGATCGCCGAGATGTCGATGTTCGGGCCGGCGGGCGCTGCGATCACCGTGCTTTCGGTGGCGGCGGCCGGGCCCATGAAGGTGGGCGGTGCGTCGGGCACGCCCGTTTCGGCCTGCCAGTCTTTGGCCACCAGGCCGAGCCCGGCGGCGATCACGAGCAACAGGAACAACACGACGACCACGAGCGAGACCATGCCGACCCGGTCGGTGCGAAACCGCGTGGCCGCGGCCGACCAGACGCCGCGCGCGCGGTTCTGGCTGACCGTGAGTTGCGGGCTGACGAGTGTAGTCATGACAGCCCCCAGGTCGCTTCGCGCCCGGCCCCCGAGGGGCGTTCGCATTTCTTGAGGCGGCTCGGCGAAACGCTCGTCATTTCAGCACCACCCGTGGGTCGACCAGCTTGTAGAGAACGTCGGTCAGCAGGTTCACGAACATCGTGATCACCGCTGTGTAAATCGCGAACGCCTGAATGACCGGGTAGTCGCTGCGGTTCACCGACAGCCAGAGTTCACGCCCGAGCCCGGGAATGGAGAAAAACACCTCGATCAGGAACGAGCCGACGAAGATGCCGGGCAGCGCCACCGCCACATTGGTCAGAATCGGGATCATCGCGTTGCGCAGCACGTGCTTGAGCAGGATCGTCTGCTCCGTCAGGCCCTTGGCGCGCGCCGTGCGCACGTAGTCGTGGCCGATCTCGTCGAGGAAGAAGGTGCGGTACAGGCGCGTCGTCGGCGCCAGCGACACGGCCACCGCCAGCAGCACCGGCAGCGGCGAGTAGACGCGAAGATTCGTCCACAGGCTGTCGCTCCAGCCCTGCACCGGGAACAGGCCGAGCTGGAACGCGAACACGTACTGGCCGACGATCACGTAGACCAGGAACGAGATCGAGAGTGCCACCGTCGTCAGCATCATGATGCTGCGGTCGGTCAGCGAGCCGCGCACGTAGGCCACGCCCATCGCGAACGGGATCGCCAGCAGCGTGTCGAGAATCAGGATCGGCACCATCACCGTCAGCGTGGCCGGCAGCCTTGTCGCGAAGAGGTGGCCGACCGCTTCGTTGGTGGCCCAACTCTTGCCCCAGTCGAAGGTGACGATCTGCTTGATGAAGATCCAGAACTGCGTCCACAGCGGCTCGTTCAGGCCCAGCTGCTGGCGGATCGCATCGACCTGCGCTTGCGTGGCGTTCAGGCCGCCGAGAATTTCAGCGGGGTCGCCGCCGAAGCCTTTGAACAACAGAAACACCAGCAGAACGACGCCGAACAATGTCGGGATCATTTGCCACAGGCGTCGAATCAGGTAGGCCGCCATGGCTCGAAATACTCCTCATCCAGTCAAGTCGGGGCACCGCACATCCCGGCAGCGCTCGTGGCGCGTCGGGCAGTGAAGATGCAAGCGCCGGCGAGTCTAGGGCCTGAACTGCCTGCCCCTCCCCCGCATTTGCCCTGTTTCACGCGGCGCGGCGCAAAGCCTGCGGGCACGCAATTCGCGTGCCTCTGGCTCGGCGCGAGGGCTGAACCATAGTGCTTGCACCGGGGTCATAGCTGCACCGCGCCGCCTAGACTCGCGCCTTCGATAGAGTTCGCGAGCCCGTGTGCCCACCGGCAAGGGCCGAGGTCATCACGTGATCCCACAAGGAACGCTTTCCATGCCGATTTGCGCCGCGTTGCGCTCGTTGTCGCTGCTGCGCGCTGGCGCGGTGGCGGCCTGTCTTTCGCTTCCGGCCGGGCCGGCCGTGCTCGCGGCCGACGTGCCGGTGGCTGCGCCACTCAAGGTGTTGCGTTACGCGTTCCGCGTCGCCGAAACCGGCTTCGACCCGGCGCAGATCTCCGACCTGTACTCGCGCACAGTCGCGGCCAACATCTTCGACGCGCCGCTGCAGCTCGAATTCCTGGCCCGTCCGGTGCGCGCCAGGCCGAACACGGCGGCGGCCATGCCCGAAGTCTCGGCCGACTTCAAGACCTTCACCTTCACGATCAAGCCCGGCATCTATTTCGCCGACGACCTGGCGTTCAAGGGAAGCAAGCGCGAGCTGGTCGCGCAAGACTACGTCTATTCGATCAAGCGCCATTACGACCCGAAACTCAAAAGCCCGAACCTGTTCTCGTTCGAGAACGACAAGATCGTGGGCCTGAGCGAGCTGCGGCAAGAGCTCATCAAAGCCGGCAAACCCTTCGACTACGAGCGCGAAGTCGAAGGCCTGCGCGCGCTCGACCGCTACCGCTTCCAGATCAGGCTGGCCGAATCGAACCCGCGATTCGTCGAAGACATGACTGACGGTTCGGTGGTCGGCGCCGTGGCGCGCGAAGTGGTCGAGGCCTATGGCGACAAGATCATGGACCACCCGGTCGGCACCGGCCCGTTCAAGCTCGGCGAGTGGCGCCGTTCGTCGCGCATCGTGCTCGACCGAAACCCCGGTTACCGCGAGGCCTACTACGACGAAGAAGCGCCCGCCGACAACCCGGTGGCACTGGCGATCGCTGCCAAGCTCAAGGGCCGGCGCCTGCCGATGATCGACCGCGTCGAGATCGGCATCATCGAAGAGAACCAGCCGCGCTGGCTGTCGTTCCTGAACAAGGAATACGACCTGATCGAAGAAGTGCCGGCCGAGTTCGCCGACCGCGTGATGCCGGGCGGGCAGCTCGCGCCGAACCTCAAGCGCAGCGGCATGCAGATGGTTCGTTATGCGCGCGCCGACGTGGCGCTGTCGCTGTTCAACCTGGAAGACCCGATGGTCGGCGGCTACACGCCCGCGAAGGTGGCGCTGCGCCGCGCCATCAGCCTGGCGGTCGATCTCGACAAGGAGATCCGCCTCGTGCGCAAGCGCCAGGCCATGCCGGCGCAAGGCCCGATCGGCCCCGGCACCTGGGGTTACGACCCGGCTTTCCGCAGCGAGATGAGCGAGTTCAACCTGGCACGTGCCAAGGCCCTGCTCGACCTCTACGGTTACGTCGACAAGGACGGTGACGGCTGGCGTGACCAGCCCGACGGCTCACCGCTGCTGCTCGACTACGCGACCCAGTCCGACGGCGAAAAGCGCCAGCTGGCCGAGCAGTGGCAGAAGAACATGGACGCGCTCGGCGTGCGCATCAAGTTCCGCATCGCGCAGTGGCCCGAGAACCTGAAGGCCTCGCGCGCCGGCAAGCTGATGATGTGGGGTGTGGGCTGGAGCGCCGGGCCCGACGGCGCCGGTTTCCTCGAGCTCGGCTACGGCCCGAACAAGGGCCAGGCCAATCACTCTCGCTTCGACCTGCCGGCCTTCAACGCGGCCTACGACCGCCAGAAGGCCCTGCCCAACGGCCCCGAGCGCCAGGCCGCGATGACGCAGGCTCAGGCACTGATGGTGGCCTACGTGCCCTACAAGATCCACGTGCACCGCATCTGGACCGACCTGGCCCAGCCCTGGGTCGTGGGTTACCAGCGCAACGTGTTCCTGCGCGAGTTCTGGAAGTTCGTCGACATCGACGCGGCCGAGCTGGCCCGCCGCACACAGTGAGATGACATGCCGATGTTGAAGACCGTTTTTCTGAGCGCGGCCCTCGCGCTGGCGGCGGCCACGCACGCTGCGGCCCAGGCCCCCGCCGCGCCGGCCAAGAAAGTGCTGCGTTACGCCTTCGAAGTGGCCGAGACCAGCCTCGACCCGGCCAAGGTCAACGACCTGTATTCGCGCACGCTCACGCCGCACATCTTCGAGGGTCTGTACAAGTACGACCACCTCGCGCGGCCGATCAAGATCAAGCCGCTCACGGCCGACGGCATGCCGCAGAACTCGGCCGACTTCCGGGTCTGGACGGTCAAGGTCAAACCCGGCATCTACTTCGCGAGCGACCCGGCGTTCAAGGGCAAGAAGCGCGAGCTGGTCGCGCAAGACTACGTCTACTCGTTCAAGCGCATCGCCGACCCGGCCAACAAGAGCCCGGTCTGGTCGGCGATCGAGACCGACAAGCTGGTCGGCCTGAACGAGCTGCGCCAGGACTCGCTCGACAAGAAGCAGCCCTTCGACTACGACCGCGAGATCGAGGGCTTGCGTGCGCTCGACCGCTTCACGTTGCAGATCAAGCTCGCCGACCCGCGGCCGCGTTTTGGCGAGAGCCTGACCAACAGCGACATCCTGGGTGCGGTGGCGCGCGAGGTGATCGAGTTTTATGGTGAAAAGGCCGAGGAGCACCCGGTCGGCACCGGCCCGTTCAAGCTCGTGCAGTGGCGGCGCAGCTCGTTCATCGCGTTCGAGCGCAACCCCGACTTTCGCGAGATGTATTACGACGCCGAACCCACGGCCGACGACGCCGAAGGCCAGGCGCTGCTGGCGCGCTTCAAGGGCCGGCGCCTGCCGATGATCGACCGGGTCGAGATCTCGGTGATCGAAGAAGAGCAGCCGCGCTGGTTGTCGTTCGTCAACGGTGAGGCCGACCTGGCCTACCGCGTCGGCTACCAGTTCGTGAACCAGGCGGTGCCGGGCGGGCGCGTGGCGCCGAACCTGGCCAAGCGCGGCTTGCGCGCCTACCAGGTGGTCGAGCCGGCCAGCAACTACCTGATCTTCAACATGGAGGATCCGACCGTCGGCGGCTACAGCGCCGAGAAGGTGGCGCTGCGCCGCGCCGTCGGCTTGGGCATGGACACCGCCAACGAGATCGCCTACGCCTACAACGGCCAGGGCGTGGTGGCGCAGTCGGCGCTGCTGCCGTTCACCTCGGCCTTCGACCCCAAGCTCAAGAGCGAATTCGGCGACTACGACCCGCCACGCGCCAAGGCCTTGCTTGACCTGTACGGTTACGTCGACAAGGACGGCGACGGCTGGCGCGACATGCCCGACGGTTCGCCGCTGGTCTTGCAGATCGCGACCGAAGCCGACCAGCGCCGGCGCAAGATCATGGAGATCATGAACAAGAACATGAAGGCGCTCGGTATCCGCACCGAATCGAAGGTCGGCCAGTGGCCCGAGAACCTGAAAGCTGCGCGCGCCGGCAAGCTGGCGATCTGGTCGGTCGGTGGCTCGGCCGACGCACCCGACGCCATCGGCGCGCTGGCGCGCTACGACAGCCGCGAGTTCGGCGGGCAAAACATGGCGCGCTTCAAGATGCCGGCTTTCGACAAGCTCTACGACCGCCTGCAGGCGATTGCCGACGGCCCCGAGCGCACGGCGTTGTTCGAGCAGGCGCAGAAGATCGCGCTGGCCTATATGCCCTACAAGTTCAAGCTCAACCGGCTGTCGACCGACATGAGCTACCCGCAGCTCATCGGCTACCGCCACCCGGTGTTCTGGCAGGAGTTCTGGCACTACGTCGACATCGACGACTCGCTGCGGCCGCCGCGATGAAGCTGCTCTGCCATATCGGCCTGGCGGCGCTGCTGGGCGCGCTCGTGCTGCCGGGCGCGCACGCCGCAGAGGCTGCGCAGAAAGTGCTGCGCCTGGGCCTGCGCAGCGCCGAAACCGGCTTCGATCCGGCGCAGATCAACGACCTGTATTCACGCCAGGTCACCGCGCACATCTTCGAGGGCCTGTACACCTACGACCACCTGGCGCGGCCCTACAAGCTCAAGCCGCTCACGGCCGAAGGCCCACCCGAATCGTCGCCGGACTTCAAGACCTGGACGATCCGGATCAAGCCCGGCATTCACTTCGCCGACGACCCGGCTTTCGAGGGCAAGAAGCGCGAGCTGGTCGCGGCCGACTACGTTTACACCTTCAAGCGTTTCTTCGACCCGGCGCTGAAGAGCCCCGCCTACAACGGCCTGGCCGAAGACGGCATCGTCGGCCTGGAAGCGCTGCGCAACGAAGCGCTGAAGAACAAGCAGCCGTTCGACTATGGGCGCGAGGTCGAGGGCGTGAAGGCGCTCGACCGCTACACGCTGCGCTTCACGCTGCGCTTCACGCTCACGAACGCGCGGCCACGCTTCGTCAACACGCTGGCCGACAGCAGCATCTTCGGCGCGGTGGCGCGCGAAGTGATCGAGCGGTATCGCGACGACCTGATGGCTCACCCTGTAGGCACCGGGCCCTATGTGCTCAAGCAGTGGCGGCGCAGCTCGCTGATCGCGCTCGAGCGCAACCCCGGCTACCGCGAGCGGGTGTTCGACGCTGAACCGAACGCCGACGACGCCGAAGGCCAGGCACTGCTCGCGCGCTTCAAGGGCCGGCGCCTGCCGATGGTCGACCGCGTCGAGCTGAGCGTGATCGAACAAAGCCAACCGCGCTGGCTCGCTTTTCTGAACGGCCAGATCGATCTGATCGATCCGGTGCCGCCTGACCTTGCCAAGGCCGCGGTGCCGAACACGAAGCTCGCGCCCAACCTTGCGCGCCAGGGTATCCATGCCCACACCATCGTCAACTCCGACGTCGGCTTCACCTACTTCAACATGGACGACCCCCTGGTCGGCGGCCTCGCGCCCGAGAAGGTGGCGCTGCGCCGCGCGATCAGCCTGGCGTACGACGTGGAAGCCGAGATCCGCCTGGTGCGCAACGGCCAGGCGATTCCGGCGCAAGGGCCGGTCGTGCCCAACACCTACGGCTACGACCCGAAGCTCAAGACCATCAACAGCGACTTCAACCCGGCGCGAGCGAACGCGCTGCTCGATCTTTACGGCTACAAAGATCGCGACGGCGACGGCTGGCGCGAAACCCCCGACGGTTCGCCGCTGGTGCTTGAGATCTCCACGCAGGCCGACGAGTTGCAGCGCCAGCTCGACGACCAGAAGCGCAAGAGCCTGGGCCTGATCGGCATCCGATCGAAACTGCGCATCCAGCAGTTCGCCGAGAACCTGAAGGCCGGGCGCGCCGGCAAGCTGATGGTGTGGTCGCTGGCCAGCTCGGCCTCGTCGCCCGACGGCTTCGGCGGGCTGGCGCGGGTCTACGGCCCGCAGTCGGGCAGCCAGAACTTCGCTCGCTTCAAGCTGCCGGCGGTCGACGCGATCTATCAGCGCATGAACGAGTTGCCCGACGGGCCCGAGCGGCTCGCCCTGTTCAACGAAGTCGTCAAGTTGGTCGTCGCCTACGCGCCCTACAAGTACCACACGCACCGCATCTACGTGGACCTGACGCAGCCCTGGCTGATCGGCTACCGCCGACCGCTGTTCTGGCAGGAACAGTGGGCCTACATGGACGTGGACATGGCGTTGCGCGCCACCAGACTCGACTGACACCGCCGCCTCGGAGCCACACGATGAACGCCACGCCGGAACCCCGCATCACCCACTACCTGCGCTGGCTCGCGCAGGAGCGCGGCCTGCACTTCGATGCCTCGACGACCGAGGGCTACGACGCGCTCTGGCGCTGGTCGGTCTCCGACCTGAGCGCATTCTGGGGCTCGATCTGGGACCACTTCGGCCTGCAGTCGCCCACTCCTTTCGAGACCGTACTCGCCAATGAAGTGATGCCGGGCGCGCGCTGGTTTCCCGGCGCGCAGGTCAACTACGCGCAGCACCTGTTCAGCCATGCACACGCGGCGCACGCCGCCGGCCACCCGGCGATCGTGTTCGCCAACGAAGCGATGTTCGAACGCGGCGAGCTGCTCGAGATCGGCTGGCCCGAACTGCGCCGCCAGGTCGCGTCGCTCGCCGCGGCGTTGCAGAAGATGGGTGTGCAGCCCGGCGACCGGGTCTGCGCGATCCTGCCCAATATTCCGCAAACGGTGGTCGCCTTTCTGGCCTGCGCAACGCTGGGCGCGGTCTGGTCGGTGTGCTCGCCCGATATGGGCCCGGTGGCGGTGCTCGACCGCTTTCGCCAGATCGAACCCAAGGTGCTGATCGCGTGCGACGGCTACACCTACGGCGGCTTGGTTCACGACCGGCTCGATGTCTTGCGCGGGTTGCTGGCCGAGCTGCCGAGCGTGCAAGACGTGGTGCTGCTGCGCTACCAGCACGAAGCGGTGAGCCTCGTGCCGCCGCAAGGCACCCTGCACGACTTCACTGAGCTCACCTCGCACGACGCGCCCTTCGCGCCGGCCTGGCTGGCGTTCGACCACCCGCTGTGGGTCGTCTATTCGAGCGGCACCACCGGCCTGCCCAAGCCGATCGTGCATGGCCACGGAGGGGTGATGATCGAAGCGCTGAAGGCCAACGCACTGCACAACAACGTCGGCGC
>JAYVTD010000512.1:0-4175 GCA_043774765.1 Rhizobacter sp.
ACCGGGATGCTGGTGGCGTGTGTCATGCAGCGGCCGGTGGCATTGACGATCGAGCCCTCCGCGCAGTAGAACGGCCCGCCGGCCACGATGCCGGCGCCCTTCCTGAACGTGGCCGAATAGGCCACGTGCATCTGCACCGCCATGAAGCCGCCCGACGACAGGCCGGAGACGCTCACTTCGTCGGGGTCGATCGTGAGCGCAGGCAAAGGCACGGCCGCGTGTGCCACTGCCGCCGCAAGAACCGTCGATGCAAAGATGAATTTCAGCTTCGATGCCATTTCTTGTCTCCTGGCTCGCACACGGAAACGCTCGCGCCGCGCCCGCTCTGCGGCAGACTGTGTCCGGTTCAGCGTGGTGAACGCGGCGCCTTCAAGGCGCAGCGGCAGCTCGGTCGATCAACGCTTGTTGCGGATCGGAATGTTCATCTCTTCCGGCTTGATCTCGCGCACCAGCTCCGGCACGCCCCAGGCGAACGCCGGGTCGACCTTGATCTTGAAGTGGTACATGCTCTGCATCGCCTGGTGGTCTTCCTTGCGGAAGGTCATCTTGCCCTTGGGCGACTCGAAGCTCATGCCTTCCATCGTGGCGATCAGCTTTTCGGTATTCGTGTCGCCGCCGGTTTTCTTCAGCGCCTCGACGATGGCGATGGCCGCGCTCATGCCACCCGCAGTGAAGAAGTCGGGCGGCGCCTTGAACTGCTTGTAGTGATTGGCCACCAACCAGTTGTTGACCGGGTTTTTCGGAATGCCGAAGTAGTAGTACAGCGCACCTTCCATGCCCTCGAACTGCTTGTAGGCCACCATCGCCGGCAGGATGTTGCCGCCGGTCGCCATCTCGATGCCGTAGCGCTTCTTCAGGTCGAGGTCGGCGATCTTGCTGAACGGCGCGGGGGTGCCGGCCCAGCCCACCGAGATGTACTTCTTGCCCGGCTGGTCCTTGAGCTTGTCGACGATGCGTTGCAGGCCCGCGGTGAAGTCGGTGGTGCCGGCGGGCAGGTACTCCTCGTGCACGATCTTGGCGTGCTTGATGAAGTCCTTGGCCGCCTTGACCCCGTCGCGCCCGAACGCGTTGTCGTTCGCCAGCGTGGCGACCACGTTGCCCGGCTTGTCGAGCGCAGCGGCGTTGGCCGCGGCGTCTTGGCTCGAGTTGCGCCCGGTGCGGAAGATGTACCGGTTCCACTTGTCGCCGGTGATGCTGTCGGCCACGGCCGGCTCGACCAGCAGGATCTTCTTGTACTCCTCGGCCACCGGCAGCATCGCCAACGCGACGGGCGAAGCGGTCGGGCCCACGGCGATGTCGACCTTGTCGTCGCCATAGGCCGCGCTCAGCAGGCTCTTGCCTACATCCGGTTTGCCCTGATCGTCTTTCTCGATCACGACGAGCTTCTTGCCGGCCACCATCATCGTGCCGCCGGTCGCGTAGTCCAGGCCCATGTTGAAGCCGACGATCGACTGCTTGGCATAGGCTTCCAGCGGTCCGGTCTTGCTGGCGATCAATGCAATGCGGATCTCGCCTTTTGACTGCGCGAACACGGCGCCTGGAGCGGCGCAGACGACGGCAGCGCTCGCAGCAACCACGCTCAACAACAAACGACGGGACGGGCGCCGGGCGGCGAAAGTGGGGGTCATGGGTCGGGTCTCCGAAAGGGTGTGGGTCTGCGGCCGACGAGGCCTGTGCTACCCGTCAGAACGCAAAGCATGTGCCCATCGGCACCAATCTAGGGCAAACACTGAGATTGCGGGGAAATACTGGCCATCGAACACTGCCTGAAGCCGGTACCCCGAAGCAGATTGCCTGAATATCATTCAGTTCTGCGCAAAGAACAGTCTGATATTCAGGCATTGATCGAATATCAGGCAATCACAGCTTGATCTCCAACCTCAGCTGAAGATTGATGTACGACGGCGCCGTGGTCTTCGAGTTTTCGCTGCCCAGAGCGCTGCCCGTCACGTAGTCGAGCGCGGCGATGTTGCTGGCCGTCACGCGCAACTGCAAAGCCGGGTTGAAGACCCACAAACCATAAGCATCGACACCCAATTTCTTGCCCTGGTAGGCGGTCTGGATCTCGGCCAGCCGGGTGTTGTAAGCCGGCGTCCAGTTCAGGTTGCCACCGAGCGTGAGCGGCACGCCGGGCACGCGGTAGTCGGCGCCGAGGTTGGCGGTGTAGTCGGGCTGGCTGTCGAGCCGGTTGTCGGGCCCGGGAACGCTCTTCACGCGCGAGCGGAAGACGCTGGCGTTGGCACGCAGGTCGATCCTGGGCGCGTCGGCCACGAGCTCGCTGAGGCGGAACTTGGCTTCGAGCTCCACGCCCTGCGTCACCGCATCGCCCACGTTCTGCGGCCGCGACACGTAGCGCTTTTGCTCCGACCACGACACGGTCTCGGGATCGGCCCCGGTCACGCCGCGCATCAGATCCTTGATCTGGCGGTAGAACACGCTGGCGCTGAGCACGCCGCTGCCGGGCAGGTAGCGCTCAGCGGCGATGTCGATGCCGGTCGCCAGCTCGGGCTTGAGCGCCGGGTTGCCGACGAAGTCGGGCTGGGTTCGGGTGTTGGTTTTGTCCACGGGGTAGCGGCTGTTCACGCGCGGGCGGCCGATCAGGTTCTGCAGCGAAGGTGAGCGGTAGCTTCGCGTCAGGCTGAAGCGCAGCTGGTCGCGGCTCTCGGGCGTGGGTTTCCACACGGCATGCAGCAGCGGCGTCCAGACACTGCTGCGGTTGGTGGCGGTGGACGTGGCACTGTCGCCGCTGCCCTTCGTGTCGATGCCCTCCCAGCGCAGCCCGGCGTGGGCCGACCAGAGCGGCGTGAGGTCCCATTCGTCCTGCGCGTACAAGGCCAGGCGCGTCGCCGAGGCCGACACGTTGTCGCCGAAGTCGGTCAAGACCGGCACACCGTCCTGCAAGGTCGTGCGGCGTTCGTTACGGCGGTTGCTCTCGGCTTCGCCCCCGGCGACCAGGCTGTGCTCGCCTTCAAGCACCTTGACGAGCTTGCCGCTGACGAGCAGGTTGCGGTCGGTGGTGTCGGCGTCGTCGGCGAGCGTGCGGCTGAGCGCGCCGCCGGTGGTCTCGCGGCGCACCCCCGAACTCTTGCTGCGACCCTGCCCGAGCGCGGCTTTCCATTCGAGCCGGCCGCCGGCGCCGAGCCGCTGGTTCCACTGCCCGTTGAGGCGCAACAACGAGAAGCTGCCGTCACCCATGGTACGGGCGCTGTCGTAAGGCGCGGGCCCCGGACCGACACTCTGTTCGAACGTGCCACTGCGCTCGGTGCTACCGGTGCTGTAGATCGCCAGCGGCATCAGCGTCACGCTGTCGGCCATGTCTTCGCTGCGCCACTGCAGCCGGCCGGTGGCGTGCAGCCCCTGGCGCTTTTCGCGCACCTGGCCGCTGTCGCGCTGGTCGAGCGTGGTGGCTCCGGTGGCCGGGTCGGTGTCGACGGTCGTGGTGACGCTGTCGTTCTGGCGGTCGTTCGAAAAGGCGGAGAGCGAGTAGTTCCAGGTCAGCGCCCCCGACGCGTCGTTGCGCGTCCACGAAACGTTGGGCTGGAGGCGGTCGTTTTCGAGCGCGGCGCTCAAGCGCAGGTCGTTCACGCGTTTGCTGAAGCCTTCGCGCGTGATGATGTTGATGGTGCCGGCGATCGCGCGCGCGCCGGTTTCGGCGGTGGGTGCGCGCAGGATCTCGATGCGCTCGATTTGCTCGGGCGTGAGCGAGTCGAGCGAAAACCCCGGCGGGACGCGCTGGCCATCGAGCAGGATCTGCGAGTAGCCGCTGCCGAGCCCGCGCATGCGGATGTTGCCACCGCGGCCGGGCGGGCCCTGCATCGTCACGCCGGGCAGGCGCTTGAGCACGTCGCCCAGCGTGCTGTCGCCGAAACGTTCGATCTCCTCGCGGCCGATCACGATCTTGGCTGCGGTGGATTCGCGGCGCTGCTGCGTTTCGTCGGCGCGGCCGCCGATCACTTCGACCGGCTTGAGCTGGGCGGCGGCGGGAGCGGTCGGCGCCGAGGCGGCCGCACCCGGTGGCGCGGCCACCGTGGGCGCATCGGCCGGCGGGTTGGTCTGCGCCTGGCAGATCGCGCTGGCGAGGCCCGCGGCGAGCACCGGCCACCAGCGCTGCCGCCGACGCGGGTATCGCGCGCTCACCGCGCGGCCCCGTGGATGGCCAGCGCGGGCGGTCGCGG
>JAYVTD010000513.1:0-2123 GCA_043774765.1 Rhizobacter sp.
CTGCAACGTCAACGTGGCGACCACGCGCCAGTGGAAGAACAAGGAATCGGGCGAAAAGCAGGAAGAGACCGACTGGCACCGCATCGTCTTCTTCGACCGGCTGGCCGAGATCGCCGGCGAGTACCTGAAGAAGGGCCGCTCGGTCTACGTCGAAGGCCGCCTGCGCACCCGCAAGTGGACCGACAAGGAAGGCAAGGAACAGTACACCACCGAGATCGTCGCGACCGAGATGCAGATGCTCGGCAGCCGTGAAGGCATGGGTGGCGGTGCCGGCGCTGGCGAAGAAGGCGGCGGCAGTTACAGCGAGCGCAGCGCGCCGCAGCGCCCGGCCCCGGCGAGCCGCCCGGCGGCCTCGGCATCGGCCCCAGCCTCGCGCCCGGCATCGAAGCCCGCGACCGGCTTTGACAACATGGACGACGACATTCCGTTCTGACCTGCGTGAATGAGCGTGCTCAGACGATCCGCTTGAGCACGTCGTACAGGTCTTTCGGCCGCACCGGCTTGAACAGCACGATGTGGCCGCTTTCGTGGATGCGCTGCACCTGGTCTGGCGCGGTGTCACCGGTCACGAGCACAGCCGGCACGGTGTAGCCGCAGACCTGGCGAATCTGCTCGATCGCGAGAATGCCGTCTTCGCCGCCGCGCAGGCGCAGGTCGGAGATCACCACGTCGATCACCGAGTCGTGGTTCAACGCCGCGCGGCGGGCTTCGTCGACCGTGGCGGTGGCCAGCACCGTGTAGCCCCACTGGCGCAGCAGGTCCGACACGCTGGTGCGGATCGCTTCTTCGTCGTCGATGAAGAGGATGGTGCGGATGTCGTCGATGCGGGTCGGCACGGTGTCGGAGCCGACCGTGAATTCCTCCATCTGCTCCAGGTCGGAGCCCTTGATCCAGATGCGGAACAGGCTGCCCTGGCCGATGCGCGACTGCACCGTCAGCGTGTGGTCGAGCAGCAGTGTCAGCCGTGAGACGATCGCCAGGCCGATGCCCAGGCCCTTGTTGCGGTCGCGCTCCGGGTTGGCCACCTGGTAGAACTCGCCGAAGATCTTCGGCAGCTCGGCCTCGGGGATGCCGATGCCGGTGTCCCAGACCTCGATGTTGGTGCCGCCGCGCCAGTTGCGCGCCAGCACCACCACGCCCCCACCGCGGCAGTAGCGCAGGCCGTTCTGCACCAGGTTGGCGAGCGCGCGCTCCAGCAATTGCGGGTCGCTCTTGACGATCTTGCCACCGGGCTTGAAACGCAGCTGCAGCCCCGCCTCTTCGGCTTGCCCGCCGAAGCTCATCTGCAGGCGCCGGAACAGGTCACGCAGCGGAAACAGCTGCAGGTGCGGCTCGACCGCCTGCGAGTCGAGCTTGGAGACGTCGAGGATCGCGTTGAACGACCGGTCGAGCGCTTCGATCGAGCGCATCATGTTGTAGATCAGCGGCAGGTCGGGTGAGTTGGCCATGCGCTTCTCTAAGGTCGAGCCGAAGAAGCTGAGCGCGTGCAGCGGCTGGCGCAGGTCGTGGCTGGCGGCGGCGAGGAAGCGGCTCTTGTCCTTGCTGGCCGCGGCCGTCAGTTCCATCTGTTCGTTCAGGCGCTTGACGAGAGCGGCGTTCTCGAACTGCGCACGCAGCGTGCTGCTGAGCACGTGGTTCTGCTGCAGCACGTACTTCAGGTTGATGAAGATGAAGAGCAGCGAGAACACCGCCAGGCCCAGGTTCGCCGGGCTGTAGTGCCAGAGCAGCGCCACCGGCACCGGGCCGATCAGCGGCAAGATCCAGAGCATCACCGAAGTCTTGTCCGACGCCATCGCCGTGACGCCGCTGCCTGCGATGCCCAGCAGGCCGAGCAGCATCACGGCGGTGTAGGCCAGGTCGTTGGCAGGCATGAACATCAGCGGCGCCAGCCCCCAGCTTGCGCTGTGGAACAGCAGCGAAGCGCGGTAGCGCAGCCGCCACAGTGCCGGCGCGTTGCGCGTGTTGCCGGCGCGCCGAAACGCCAGCAGCGCGCCCAGCCGAACGGCCTGGCTGGTGTGGATCAGCGCGGCCCAGACCAGCACGATGGGGTCGTGGTTCAGGCGGTAGAAAAGCACCCAGAAGACCAGCGCCAGCAGCACCGAACCGATCGCCGCAGGAACGGC
>JAYVTD010000514.1:0-4896 GCA_043774765.1 Rhizobacter sp.
CCCGGAACAGCGGCCACCGCTTCGATCAGCAGCGCAAAGTCGGCAATGTCTGTCGTGGCGCCCATCGCACCGCGGTACGCGTTCACGTTCTGGCCCAGCAGCGTCACTTCGCGCACGCCCTGTTCGGCCAAGTGCGCTACTTCCACCAGCACGTCGTCGAACGGCCGCGACACTTCTTCGCCGCGGGTGTAGGGCACGACGCAGTAGCTGCAGTACTTCGAGCAGCCTTCCATGATCGAGACGAAGGCGCTTGCGCCGTCGACCCGCGCGGGCGGCAGGTGGTCGAACTTCTCGATCTCTGGGAAGCTGATGTCGACCTGCGGGCGCTGCTGTTTCGCACGCTGGTTCAGCAACTCGGGCAGGCGGTGCAATGTCTGCGGGCCGAACACCACGTCGACATACGGCGCGCGCTTGATGATCGCGTCGCCTTCCTGGCTTGCGACACAACCGCCCACACCGATCAACACACCCTTGGCCTTCAGGTGCTTCACTCGGCCGAGGTCGCTGAACACCTTCTCTTGCGCTTTTTCGCGCACCGAGCAGGTGTTGAACAGGATCAGATCGGCGTCGTCAACGTTCGCCGTCGGCTCGTAGCCTTGCGCAGCGCGCAGCACGTCGACCATCTTGTCGGAGTCGTACTCGTTCATCTGGCAGCCGAAGGTCTTGATGAAGACCTTCTTGGAGGATGCAGCCCCTCGCTCGCCGGGCACGGCGAGCGATCCCCCGAGGGGATCGGGCCCGGCTCCGGGCGGCCGAGCGCTCGTGCCCGTGACCACCGCGCTCACGGCTTGGTCCAGACCTGAGCGCCGTGGTCGAACGACCAGGTCTGGGCCTGTTCCGGCGTCGAGGGCCAGGGCCACATCGCTTCTTCTTCAGGCCGCAGGACCCACACGTCCTTCACCAGGCCGCTGGTGTCGATGGTGTAGTTCACGCGCAGCTTCTGGCCGACGATCGCACCGGTCAGCTGGATCATGTTGCTCTGGTCGCGAACGCGCACGCCGGGGGCGAACTGTGCCGCGCGGCCGTTGAGCTTGATCTCGGAGGTGCTGCTGACCACGATCACGCCACGCAGCGCGGTGGCGGGGAAGTGGCGTTGCATCTGGGCGGCGGCGGGCGCCACCAGTGCGGCTGTGGCGATGGCCACAAAAAGACAGCGGTACATGGTGTTCATCCAGTGGCTGTTGAGGGGGTCGAAGGCGGCGCAGTTTAACGCAGCGTGCCTCGCGTAGCATCGCCTTTTGGCCCGACGGGAGCAGCCTCATGTTTGGAATTGCCGACTACGCCGCGTTCGTGGCCGCGGTGATCGTTTTTCTGCTGATCCCGGGGCCGGGCAACCTGGCATTGATCACGTCCACCGGCAAGGGGGGCATTCGTGGCGGTGTGGCCGCCACGCTCGGCCTGATCGCCGGCGATCAGGTGCTGATGTGGATGGCGGTGGCCGGTGTCGCGGCCTTGCTGACCGCCTGGCCGCCGGCGTTTCGCGCGGTGCAGTGGCTGGGTGCGGTCTACCTCGCTTGGCTGGGGGCGAAGATGCTGCTCGCCAAACCCGGCGACGCACCGGTGCTGAACATCCAGCCGCGCCACTACTTCAGGCAGGCGCTGCTGATCACTTTGCTGAACCCGAAGGCGATCGTTTTCTACATGGCGTTCTTTCCGCTGTTCGTCGACCCACTGCTCCACCGGGGGCTGGTGACCTTCGGTGCGATGGCGCTGACGATCGCGTTGTTGACGCTCGCCTACGGCCTGATCGTCGTCGCGCTCACGCACTTGCTGGCCGAGCGCATGCGCGCCAACCCAGTCGTGTCGAGCGTGCTGCAAAAACTGGCGGGGGTGTTCCTGATCGGCTTCGGCATCAAGCTCGCGTTGTCGAAGTAGGCGCAGCGGCCAGTGCGGCGGCGCAACCCGCTTGGCGACGGCATCGCGCCACGCGGCCTAAACTCGTCACCGCCGACTTCTGGAGACTGCGCATGAGCAAGAACAACATCCCCGCCACCGCGCTTGAACTGCGCTCGCTCGTCAAGCAGAGCGGCGAGCTCGAGGTGTCGCTGGCCAGCGTGCCGGTGCCCGAGCCGGCAGCGAACGAGGTTCTCGTGCGCATCGAAGCGTCGCCGATCAACCCATCGGACCTGGGCTTGCTGTTCGGTGCGGCCGACATGAGCACCGTGAGAGCGTCGGGCTCGCTCGAGCGGCCAGTGGTCACGGCGCGCATTCACGACGGCGCGATGAAGGCCATGGCAGGGCGCATGGACGCATCGATGCCTGTCGGCAACGAAGGCGCCGGCGTCGTCGTTGCGGCAGGTGCTTCGGAAGCGGCGCAGGCGCTGCTGGGCAAGACCGTCGCCGTGCTCGGCGGCGCGATGTACGCGCAGTACCGCTGCATCGCGGCCGACCAGTGCCTCGTGCTGCCGGCCGGGGCCACGCCGGC
Source organism: Rhizobacter sp. (assembly GCA_043774765.1). GTDB lineage: Bacteria > Pseudomonadota > Gammaproteobacteria > Burkholderiales > Burkholderiaceae_C > LMDS01. Next base: position 2,426 of record JAYVTD010000514.1, read on the forward strand.
CGATGGTGCTTCGTCGTTCGTCAACCCGCTCACGGCGCTGGGCATGGTCGAGACGATGCGGCGTGAAGGCCACACCGCGCTCGTGCACACGGCGGCGGCGTCGAACCTCGGCCAGATGCTGAACCGCATCTGCATGGCCGATGGTGTGGCGCTGGTCAACATCGTGCGCAAGCAGGAGCAGGCCGATTTGCTGAAGGCAATGGGCGCGGCGCACGTGTGCATCGCCGGTTCGGCCACGTTCCTGCAGGATTTGACCGACGCGCTCGTGGCCACCGGCGCAACGATCGCGTTCGACGCGACCGGTGGTGGCAAGCTCGCCGGGCAGATCCTCGGCTGCATGGAAGCGGCGCTGAACCGCAGCGCCAAGGAGTACAGCCGCTATGGCTCGACGACCTACAAGCAGGTCTACATCTACGGCGGCCTGGACACCGGCCCGACCGAGTTCAACCGCAACTTCGGGATGACCTGGGGCATGGGCGGCTGGCTGCTGTTCCCGTTCCTGCAGAAAATCGGGCCGGCCGCCGCGCAGGGGCTGAAGCAGCGCGTGCTGGCCGAGCTGAAAACGACCTTCGCGAGTCACTATGCGAGGGAAGTGTCACTGGCCGAGGTGCTGCAACCCGAGCTGATCGCGGTCTACGGCCAGCGCGCCACCGGCGTGAAGTTCTTGATCAACCCGAACAAGGGCCTGGGCTGATCGCTCGCCGTGCGTGACTTCAGGCCTGCGGCGCGCCTCGCTGGCGCGCGGGCGCGGCCTTGGAGAAGGCTTCGTGCTTCTCGCACGTCGACATGATGCGGTCGATCGTCGGAATGTTCGCCACCTCGATCTTGAACACACGCATCACGACGATGATGCTGGCCAGGCAGATGTCGGCCAGCGTCACCGATTCGCCGTGGCAATACGTGCCGGTGCCGGGCTCGCTCGCGAGCCGTTGTTCGAATGCCTGCAGGCCGGTCGTGAACCACTGGATCTGCCAGCCACGCCAGGCAGCGTCGTCGAAGCCGCCAGTGGTCGTCAGGTACTTCCTGACCCGCGGCGTGATCAGCGGGTGGGTGTCGGCCACGAGCATCGCGGCCAGCGAGCGCACACGCGCGCGGCCGTGCGGGTCGGTGGGCAACAGCGCGGGGCTCGGGTAGGTTTCGTCGAGGAATTCGAGGATCGCGAGTGACTGTGTGATGGGCGCTGCGGAAGCGCCGGCTTCGTTGTCGAGCAGGGCAGGAATGGCGCCGAGCGGGTTGAGCTTCAGGAAGGCCTCGCTGCGCTGCTCACCGGTGTCGAGGTTCACGTTGCGCTCGTGCGGCTGCACACCCTTCAGGTTGAAAGCCACCCGCACCCGGTAGGTCGCCGAGGTGCGCCAGAAGGAATAGAGCTCGAAGCGGGCGGGGGTGGGCATGGCGTGGATCCTCGTGGGTGAAGCACATTCAGGATAGGGCAAGCTGAGACTTCGAGCCCGGAAAACGAAAAAGCCCTGCAGACTGGCGGTCGGCAGGGCTTGATCGAATTCTTGGTGGCGCTTCAGGGATTCGAACCCCGGACCTGCGGATTATGATTCCGTCGCTCTAACCGACTGAGCTAAAGCGCCTTAGCCCTCGATTATATCGTCGCCCGGGCCGGGTGGCGCTGGGGCCCAGCCCGACCCTGCTCTGCCTTCTACACTTCAGGCCCTCCGAGGCCAACGCCTGCCCCGCATGTTCAGTTTTTTCAAGAAGAAACCGGTCGCCCCGCCCGACGCACTGCTGGTGCCTGTGGTTGCGCTGCCGCCCCCCGTGGCGGCGCTCGAAACCGAGCGCCGCAGCTGGATCGACAAACTGCGTGGCGGCCTGCGCCAGACCGGCTCCAGCATCGCGCAGGTGTTCACCGGCACGCAGATCGATGACCAGCTGTATGAAGAGTTGGAGTCGGCGTTGCTGATGGCCGACGCCGGCGTCAAGGCCACTGAATTCCTGCTGGCCGACCTGAAGCGTCGTGTCAAAGAGGCCAAGTCCACCGACCCGCAGGCCGTGAAGGCCCTGCTCGCCGACGCGCTTGCCGAGCTGCTGGCGCCGCTCGAACAGGCGCTGCGCGTGGGCGAGCACCGGCCGACGGTGATGATGGTCGTCGGCGTCAACGGTGCCGGCAAGACCACCAGCATCGGCAAGCTGACACGCCACCTGGCCGACGCCCACAAGAAAGTGCTGCTCGCGGCCGCCGACACCTTTCGCGCCGCCGCGCGCGAGCAGCTCGCGGTGTGGGCCGGGCGCAACCAGGTCGAGATCGTGAGCCAGGAAGGCGGCGACCCGGCGGCCGTGACCTTCGACGCGGTGATCGCCGGCAAGGCGCGCGGCTGCGACGTGGTGATCGCCGACACGGCCGGACGCCTCACGACACAACTGCACCTGATGGAAGAGCTGAAGAAGATCCGCCGCGTGATCGCCAAGGCGCAGGACGGTGCGCCGCACGAGGTGCTGCTGGTGGTCGACGGCAACACCGGGCA
>JAYVTD010000515.1:0-7438 GCA_043774765.1 Rhizobacter sp.
CTACCGCGACATTCGCTTCAAACCGGAGCGTGCGCTCTGGCGTGCCGAGAAGTTGCCGTTCGAGTTGATGTTCTTCCACGCCGGGCGCACGTTCGCCGACCCGGTTCGCATCAACGCGATCGAAGCCGACGGCGTCAAACGCCTCGGTTTCGATACGGGCCTGTTCGACTACGGCCGCAACAAGCTCGACCTCCAGAAGCTGCGCAACGCCGGCTTCGCGGGGTTTCGTGTGCACTACGCGATCGACAAGCCGGGCTACAAAGACGAAGTGCTGGTGTTCCTCGGTGCGAGTTATTTCCGCGCGGTCGGCAAAGGCCAGCACTACGGCTTGTCGGCGCGCGGCCTGGCGGTCGACACGGCCGCGGCGCAAGGCGAGGAATTCCCGCGCTTCAGCGAATTCTGGATCGAGCGGCCGCAGCCCGGCGCAACGGCGCTGACGATCCTGGCATTGCTCGATTCGCCGCGTTTGGCCGGTGCCTACCGCTTTGTGCTGACCCCGGGCGCCGACACGGTGATGCAGGTCACGGCGCGCGTCTACCCGCGCGAAACGATCGCCCGGCTCGGCATCGCCCCGCTGACCAGCATGTACAGCTTCGGCGAAAACCAGCCGGGCCAAGACGATTACCGCCCCGAGGTGCACGATTCCGACGGCTTGTCGGTCGCCACCGCCGAAGGCGACTGGATCTGGCGCCCGTTGCTGAACCCGAAGCGCCTGGTGGTCACATCGTTCTCCGCCGTCAACCCGAAAGGCTTCGGACTGATGCAACGCGACCGTGCGCCGACCAGCTACGAAGACCCCGAGGCCCTGTACGAGCGCCGGCCCAGCGCCTGGGTCGAGCCTGTCGGCAACTGGGGCGCCGGGCGCGTCGAGCTGGTGCAGATCCCCACACCCGACGAAACCAACGACAACATCGTTGCCTACTGGGTGCCCGAGGTGGCCCCGGCCGCGAAGCAGGCCTTCAACTTTGCCTACCGGCTGCATTGGTCGACGCTGGGCACCACGCCGCCGAGCAAGGGTTACGTCGTGCAGACCCGGCGCGGCCGGGGTTACGTGAAGCAGCCCGACGGCGACATCAACTTCGTCGTCGACTTCGATGGCCCCGCCATGCGCTTGCTCAAGCCCGAGACGAAGCTCGAAGCGGCGATCGAGGTCGGAGCCAATGCACAACTGCGCGAGCAGAACCTGTATCTCAACCAGGTCAGCGGCGCCTGGCGCCTGACCGTGCGCATCAAGCGCGCCGACGCCACCAAGCCGGTCGAACTGCGGGCCCAGATCAAGCAGGCCGGGCAGGGCGGCATTACCGAAATATGGAGCTACATCGTTCCGCCGGAAGCCGACAAACCATGAACTCCCAGACTCCCGTGACGGCAGCGCAGCCGCCCATCCAACGCGCATCGATGGTGCCCGTGCCCTGGGCCGGCCACCCCTTGATGCGGCCGCTTCAGCGACTGGCCGGCTACCGCCCGCCACAGCCCTGGCGCACCACGATGGACGCTCGCCCGCTGATGCTGCGCCGCGTCTTGCTCGCGGTGCTGGTTGCGCTCGGCGCCATCGTCGGCACCGATTTCATGGCCGACGTATTGCCCAAGCACGGTGCTACCTGGACCGAACAGGCACTGCTGGTGCTGTTCGGCATCTTGTTCGCATGGATCTCTGCTGGCTTCTGGACCGGCGTGATGGGCGCCTGGGTGCTGCTGCGCGGCCGCGACCGCCAGTCGGTCACGCGCGCGCTCGGTCGTGCCCAGCCGATCCCGGCGGGCGCCCGCACCGCTGTGGTCATGCCGATCTGCAACGAAGACGTGGCGACCGTGTTCGCCGGCCTGCGCGCCACGTATGAATCGATGCAGCGCACTGCCTCGAGAGAGCGCTTCGACTTCTTCGTGCTCAGCGACACCAATGACCCCGACATCCGCGCCGCCGAGCAGGCCGCCTGGGGCCGGCTGGTGCAGGCGCTGGAAGCCGACGCCGACCACGCCGCCGTGCGGGTGCACTACCGTTGGCGCCAGCACCGCAGCAAACGCAAAGCCGGCAACGTGGCCGACTTCTGCCGCCGCTTCGGCCGCCGCTACCGCTACATGGTGGTGCTCGACGCCGACAGCGTGATGACCGGCGACTGCCTGGGCTCGCTCGTCAAGCTGATGCAGCTGAACCCCGACGCCGGCATCATCCAGACCGCACCCCGCGCCTGCGGCCACACCACCTTGCACTCGCGCATCCAGCAGTTCGGCTCGCGGGTCTACGGCCCGCTGTTCACGACCGGCATGCACTACTGGCAGCTCGGCGAGTCGCACTACTGGGGCCACAACGCGATCCTGCGCGTGGCGCCGTTCATGGCGCACTGCGCTTTGGCGCCGCTGCCGGGCCAGACCTCGCTGTCGGGCGACGTGATGTCGCACGACTTCGTTGAAGCGGCGCTGATGCGCCGTGCCGGCTGGAAGGTCTGGATCGCCCACGACCTGGATGGCAGCTATGAACAACTGCCGCCGAACCTGCTGGCCGAGTTGCAACGCGACCGCCGCTGGTGCCACGGCAACCTGCAGAACTCGCGCCTGATGTTCGAACCCGGCCTGCACCCGGTTCACCGCACGGTGTTCCTGACCGGTGTGCTGGCCTATGTGTCGGCGCCGCTCTGGCTCGCGTTCCTGTTGTTGTCGTCGGTGTTGTTCGCGAGCCATTCGCGCGCGATTCCGCAGTACTTCTTCGAGCCCTACCAGCTGTTCCCGATCTGGCCCAACGCCAACCTGAAGCTCATGCTGACGCTGTTCGGCCTGACGGCCGTGCTGCTGCTGGCACCCAAGCTGATGTCGCTCTTGGTGATCGTGCTGCGCGGGCAGGCACGGCATTACGGCGGCGTGGCGCGGCTGCTGCTCGGTGCCCTGTTCGAATTTGTGCACTCGCTGCTGCTGGCGCCGGTGCGCATGCTGTTCCACAGCCAGTTCGTGTTCGCCGCGCTGACCGGCTGGAAGCTCGACTGGCAGTCGCCACCGCGCGACGACGCCGCCACCGGCTGGGGTGAAGCACTGCGCCGCCACGGCCTGCACACGGCCCTGGCGCTGTTGTGGGTCGGCGCGATCCTGCTCGGCAGTGCGGCGTTTCCGTGGTGGCTGTTGCCGGTGATCGTCGGCTTGCTGGCGGCCATTCCGCTGTCGGCCTGGGGGAGTCGTTCGGTGCCTGGTCGGTGGCTGCGTGCGCGTGGCATCTTCCTGATTCCCGAAGAGATCGAACAGCCCTTCGTGCTGGCCGAAGCCGAGCGCCATGCGCAGGCCTTCGCGACACCGCCGCAGGCCGCCGACGCCCTGGCCGACGCCGAAGTGCATGAACAGGTGCTGCGCGCGATTCCGCTGCGCCCGGCCGCCGTCGGCCTGAAGGCGCAGGCCCGCGCGCGGCTGGTCGCACGCGCGTCCAGCGACGGGATCGACTCGCTCAATCGCGCGCAACGCCAGCGCCTGCTGGGTGACGCGCACGCGTTGCGCGCGGTGCGCACGCAGGTCCTGCTGCAAGGCATATAGCCTTTGCCTTTTGACCGGCATTGGCGGTTTCAGGTAAGGTCGCGCGGCACTTTGCCGCCGACCATGCCTGACGACATCCCCACCCTGCGCCGCATCCTGCAGGCCTGCCACACCATCGCCGTGGTCGGCCTGTCGGCAGAATGGCACCGGCCGAGTTTTTTCGCCGCCAAATACATGCAGCAGCACGGTTACCGCATCGTGCCGGTGAACCCGCGTTACACCGAGGTGCTGGGCGAGCGCTGTTACCCGAGCGTGGCCGACATCCCCTTTGCCATCGACATGGTCGACGTGTTCCGGCGCAGCGACGATGTGCTGCCGATCGCGCAGCAGGCGGTCGAGAAGGGCGCACGTTGCCTGTGGCAGCAGATCGGCGTGAAGAACCTCGACGCCGATGCGCTGGCGCAGAAAGCCGGGCTCGATTCGGTGCTCGACCGCTGCGTGAAGATCGAACACGCTCGCCTGTTCGGCGGCCTGCACTGGGCCGGCGTGAACACCGGCGTGATCTCGGCGAAACGACCCGTCTGAACCATGGCCGACCACAAATTCCAGCCTGAAACCCTGGCCATCCACGCCGGCCAGGTGCCCGATGCCGCCACCGGCGCGCGCGCCTTGCCGATCTACCAGACCACGAGCTTTGTGTTCGACAGCGCCGAGCACGCGGCCAGCCTGTTCAACCTGCAGACCTTCGGCAACGTCTACTCGCGCTTGTCGAACCCGACCGTCGCGGCGCTCGAAGAACGCGTGGCGGCGCTCGAAGGCGGCCGCGCCGCGCTCGCCTCGGCCAGCGGCATGGCGGCCGAGGCGATGGCGCTGATGACCTTGTTGCAGCAGGGTGACCACGTGGTCGCCGCCGGTGCGCTGTACGGCGGCTCGGTCAGCATGCTCGCGGTCAACCTGAAAAAACTCGGCATCACCACGACCTTCGTCGATGCCGGCTCGCCCGAAGCCTTCGCCGCCGCGATGCAGCCGAACACCCGCGCCGTGTTCGCCGAGAGCCTGGGCAACCCGAGCCTGCAGTTGCTCGACATCCAGGCCGTGGCCGATGTCGCCCACGCGCTCGGCGTACCGCTGATCGTCGACAACACGGTGCCGTCGCCGTTTCTCTGCAACCCGATCCGCTTCGGTGCCGACATCGTCGTGCACTCCGCCACCAAGTACCTGGCCGGGCACGGCACCACGCTCGGCGGCGTGATGGTCGAGAGTGGCAAGTTCCCGTGGGACAACGGCAAGTTCCCCGGCATGACCGAGCCCTCGGTCGGTTACCACGGCGTCAAGTTCTTCGAGACCTTCGGTGACTTCGGCTTCACGATGCGCGCCCGCATGGAAACGCTGCGCGTCTACGGCGCCGCGCTGTCGCCGATGAGCGCCTGGCAGATCCTGCAAGGCGTGGAAACGCTGCCGCTGCGCATGGAAAGGCACTGCGCCAACGCCCGCAAGGTGGCGGCGTTCCTGCGTGAGCACCCGGCGGTCGGCTGGGTCAACTACCCCGGCTTGCCCGACCACCCGCAGTACACGCTGGCGCAGAAACAGCTGCGTTCGGTCGACGGCGCCCCCGGCGCGTCGGGCCTGCTGGCCTTCGGCTTGAAGTCATCGTCGAACGATGCGGCGGGGGCGCTCGCGGCGGGCGTGAAGTTCATCGAAGCGGCGCAATTCATGAGCCACCTCGCCAACATCGGCGATACCCGCACGCTGATCATCCACCCCGCCTCGACCACGCACCGCCAGCTCGACGCGGCGCAGCAGCTCGCCGCGGGCGTGCGGCCCGACATGGTGCGTTTGTCGGTCGGGCTGGAGCACATCGACGACATCCTTTGGGACATCGACCAGGCGCTCGCCGCCGCGGGCCGGTAGCTGGCCATGGCAGATGCCAAGCCACCGCTGCCGCGCGTGAGGCTGGCGGTGCCGCCGGCGGCCGAAGATCAGCGCATCAAGGCCGTCGGGCTCGCGCTTCTGGGCCTGGCGGCGTCGGTGGTGGCCTGGCTCGCCGCCGATGCGGTGCACCAATGGCCGCTCGATGCCGGCAATCTCGGCTTCTTCGCGCTCGTGTCAGCGCTCGCGCTCAACCTGGCGGCGTTCAGCTGGATGGTACTGTCGGTCGGCTGCGGGGGCTTGCGGCCGTGGCGCAGCACGGGCGCGCGACGCGCATGGTTGCTCAAGCTCGTGATCGCCAACCTGGCACTGCCGGCGCTGGTCTACGGACTCCTGAGCGATGCCGAATCGGCACCCGATCTCGAAGAGTCCGGGTGGGACATGACCCTGTCGGTCGTCGGTATCGGCCTGATGCTTCTGATGATGGCGCTGTTTCGCCGCAGCCGCCGGCACGAAGCCGTAAGCGCCGCGCAGGCCATGGCCGACGACCCACGCCCGCCGGTGCTGTACTTGCGCTCGTTCCAGGACGACGGCAGCGTGTTGCTCGACGACCAGGGCCTGCCGGGCATGCAGGCGCTGACGCGTGCCGCGAGCCCGGTCTCGTCGGAAGAAGAGCTGGCCCGCATCCTCGAGCAGATCGGCCCGGTGGTGGCGATCGGCAAGCCCGGCGAAAAGCTGCCCGAGCTCGGCGCGGCGCGCCTGTATGTGAGCCACGAAGATTGGCAGGCGGTGGTGGGTGTGCTGATGAGACAGGCAGCGCTCGTGGTCGTGCGTGTGGGCAAGTCGCCCGGCGTGCTGTGGGAAATCGGCCAGGCGCTGACGCAGATTCCGCGCGAGCGCCTCGCGCTCGTGATGCTCGGTGACGAGCCGCTCTCGCCGCCAGTGGCAGCCCGGCTCGCACCGGCGCTCGGTGGTGCCTTGCCAGCCGCCCTGGCGGCGCCGCGGCGCAGCGGCTGGGTCGGCAGGCTGATCTCGAACCCAAAGCGGCGCATCGGCGGTGTCGTGTGCTTCACGCCCGATGGCAAGGCCCACGCGGTGCCGGTGCGGATGTGGCCGATCGGTTGGCGCGACCTGGTCGTGATGATGGCGTGGCGCCCGGCGGCCGGCCCGCTGCGGCACGCTTGGCGCCAAGTGTTCCTGTTGCTCGGTCTGGAATGGGGTGCCGGACCACCCCGCCGCGAGCGCCTGCTTGCCGTGGTGCTGGCGCTGCTGTTCGGCTGGTTCGGCGCACATTGGTTCTACCTGGGGCAGAGTCAACGCGGCTGGCGCTGCGTGCGGATGTTGCCGCTGTTCGTGCCGATCGTGATGGCCTGGGTCGACGCATTCCGCTTCGTCTGGCTTGATCGCTCCGAGTTCGAGCGGCGTTTTCTTTCGGTGGCTGTCTGACGCAGCGCTATGCTGTGGCGCTGCTGGGCCGAGCCGGTATTCGAAGGAGACAAGAATGAACAACATCTATGAGCAGGGCCTCGACAAGAACGCCGCGAATTTCGTGGCACTGTCGCCGGTGAGCTTCGTCGAGCGCAGCGCCGAAGTGTTCGGCGACCTGCCGGCCGTAGTGCACGGCGCGCGCCGCTACAGCTGGGCCCAGGTGCGCGAGCGCTCGGCGCGGCTGGCGGCAGCCTTGCGTTCGATGGGCATCGGGCGTGGCGACACGGTCAGCGTGATGCTGCCGAACACGCCCGAGATGGTGGAAGCGCACTACGCGGTGCCGGCCCTCAACGCGGTGTTGAACACACTCAATACGCGTCTCGACGCCTCGCTGCTGGCCTGGCAGATGACGCACTGCGAAGCGAAGGTGTTGATCACCGACCGCGAGTTCGCACCGACCATGGCCACCGCCTTGCGTCTGCTGAATGACGAACACGGTCGCAAGCTCACCGTCATCGACGTGAACGACAGCGAGTACCGCGGCGTCGGCGAGTTGCTCGGCAGTTTCGAATACGAAGCGCTGCTCGCCGAACACGCGCCGCTGGCCCGGCTCGAAGGCGCGCAGGACGAGTGGGACGCGATCGCCGTCTCTTACACCTCGGGCACCACCGGCGACCCCAAGGGCGTGGTC
>JAYVTD010000516.1:0-12600 GCA_043774765.1 Rhizobacter sp.
GAAAACAAACATGACAACAGACACGTGGTTGATGGCACTCGTGGCGACTTTGCTGGTCGGCGCAGGCGCTGGTTACTGGGGTGCCACCGAACTCGCCAAACGGCGCCTGAAGGCCCAGGTCAAGCGCGCTGCCGAGGCGCTGCGCCAGCAGCACAGTGCCGTGGTCGACGGCCTGCGCGGTGCGCAGTCGCGTGCTCAGGCCGAGCTGGAGCAGACCCGCGCCGGCTTCAAGCGCCAGCTCGATGCGGCCGCCGCCGAACCGCGCGCCGCGGCGGCCCGGGCCGAAGAACGCTTGCTGGCGGCGTACGCCGAGCTCGACCGCCTGCGCCGCGGCGGTGGCCCAACCAGCCCGGCTGAACTGTCCGACGGTTTTGCCGCCACGCGGCCGATGCGCGAAGGCCTTTGACCGTCGCGTCAGTCGTCGTCGCGGGCCTTGTACTGGCCGACGAGCGTGGCCTGCACCGAAGGCGGCACCGCCTCGAAGTGGCTCAGCTCCAGCACGTAGCGGCCCTGGCCGCCGGTCATGCCGTTCAGGCGCGCCTGGTAACCGTTGAGCTCTGACAGCGGCACCTGGCCGCTGACCGTGATGGCGCCGCCGGCCAACGCGTGCGTGCCGTTCACCTGGCCGCGCTTGGCCGACAGGTCGCCGGTGATGTCGCCCATGCTGTGCTCCGGTGCAGTGATCTCGACCTTGACGATGGGTTCCAGCACGATCGGGCTCGCCTTTTTCACCGCGTCGATGAAGGCCTTGCGGCCGGCGGTCGCGAAGGCGATGTCTTTCGAATCGACGCTGTGGAATTTGCCGTCGTAGACGATCACGCGCACGTCTTTCACCGCGTAGCCGGCGATCACGCCACTGTCGAGCACCTGGCGAATGCCTTTTTCGACCGCCGGGATGTATTGGCCGGGGATCGTGCCGCCTTTCACCTGGTCGACGAACTCGAAACCCGCGCCGCGCGCCAGCGGCTCGATGCGCAGGTAGACCTCGCCGAACTGGCCGGCGCCGCCGCTTTGTTTTTTGTGGCGGTGGTGGCCCTCTGCCTTGGCGGTGACCGTCTCGCGGTAGGCGATGCGCGGCGGGCGGGTGTTCACCTCGCACTTGTAGACCTCGGTCATGCGCTCGAGCAGCGTGCGCAGGTGGAGCTCGCCCAGGCCGTAGACCACGGTCTCGTTGGTCGCGATCACGTGTTCGACCTTCAGGCACGGGTCTTCGTCGATGAGCTTCTGCAAGTTCTCCCACATGCGCTGTTCGTCGCCGCGGCGCTTCGGCTCGATCGCCAGGCCGTGCACCGGCACCGGGAAGTCGAGCGGCAGCAGGTGCAGGTGATCGTCCTCAGTGGCGTCGTGCAATACCGCGTCGAAGTGCATCTCGTCGACCTTGGCCACGGCGCAGATGTCGCCCGGCAGACCGCGCGAGACCTCCACATGCTCCTTGCCTCGGAGCATGAACAGGTGGCCGACCTTGAACGGCTTGCGGCCGTCGCCGATGTAGAGCTGGCTGTCGCGCGTGACCGTGCCCTGGTGGATGCGGAACACACCCATCTTGCCGACGTAGGGGTCGACGGTCACCTTGAAGACATGCGCGATCACGTGCTGCGCCGGGTCGGGCACGGCGTGCAGCGGCTTCGCTTGCGCGCCTTCGCCTTTCAGGAACTGCGGCGGGTTGCCCTCGGCCGGGTTGGGCAAGAGCGCTTCCATCACGTCGAGCAGCTCGGCCACCCCGGCGCCGTTGCGCGCCGAGACAAAACAGATCGGGATCAGGTGGCCCTGGCGCAGCGCTTCTTCGAGCGGCGCATGCAGCTCGCGCGGGTCGACGTCGCCCTCGTTCAGGTAACGCTCGACGAATTCCGGGTCGACCTCGACCACCTGCTCCACCAGCGCACGGTGCGCCGCCTCGACGCTTGAAAAATCGGCCGCACCCGACGGGTTGAAAAAACAGTCGACGACCTTCGTACCCCGCTCCGCCGGCAGGTTCAGCGGCAGGCATTCCTTGCCGAACGTGGCCTGGATCTGCTGCACCAGGCCGGGCAGGTCGACCCCCGCCGCGTCGATCTTGTTGACGATGATCAAACGGCACAGGCGCCGTTTGAGCGCCCATTCCATCATGCGCACGCTCATCATCTCGATGCCGGTGCTGGCGTTGATCACCACCGCCGCGGTCTCGACCGCTTCGAGTGCCGTCATCGACTGGCCCACGAAATCGGCGTAACCCGGTGTGTCGATGATGTGCACGCGCGTGTCGTGGTGCGTCAGGTGCACCACGGCCGAGTTCAGCGAATGCTGGGCGCGGCGCTCCATCGGGTCGAAGTCGCAGACGGTCGTGCCGCGCTCCAGGCTGCCGGGCGCGCCGATCGCGCCGGCCTTGCAGAGCAGCGCTTCGATCAGGCTGGTCTTGCCGGCGCCGGTCTGGCCCACGAACGCGACGCTGCGGATGGTTTGCACAGCGGGGTGCGGGGCCGAAGGTGATGAGGACATGGGCTTCCCTCCTGATGGCGCTGCTCCGACGCCGGGGTTGGTGTTACCAGCGCAGGGTACGGGATCGCGGCGAAGTGGGCAATCCGGGCGACATCCGGGCCCGTGCTGGCCCGTCCGGGCCGGGCAGCTCTTAAAATTGAGAACAATCCTTCACAAGACGCGAGCGACCCCTGATTTCCCTGCCTTCCATGCCGGCGCTCCCGCCGGTGAACGATCAGCGCCGCTGGGTGGCGCTGCTGTGCATCGGCCAGGTGCTGCTGTGGAGCCTGGTGGTCGGGCTGAACTACAGCGCTCCCGAGGTCGACAGCGCCGAGCAGTTCGTCTGGGCCTTCTCGATGGAGAACGGCTACTGGAAACACCCGCCGCTGCCCTCGTGGATCATGCACGGCCTGATCCAGCTCTTCGGGGCTTCGCTGCTGCTGCCCTTCGTTGCCACGCAGACCGGCATCGTGATCGCGCTGGCGCTCACCTGGCGGCTGGGCCTTGAATTCATGTCGCCCACGCGTTCGCTGATCGCGATGGCGCTGACCTCGCTCGTCACTTACCACAACATCGGCGGCGACAGCTTCAACCACAACACCGTGCTGCTGCCGTTCCAGGCCGCGACGCTGCTGCTGTTCTACCTGGCCACGCGGCGCCAGGCCTGGCACCTGTGGGCGCTGACCGGCCTGTTCGCCGGGCTGGCGATGCTCGTCAAGTACGTGGCGCTGTTCCCGCTCGCCGGCCTGCTGGTCTATTTCGCGCTCGACCGCAGCCTGCACACGCGGCGCACGCTGCTCGGCCTGCTGCTGGCCGTCGGCATCTTCACGCTGGTTTTGGTGCCGCACTTGCTGTGGCTGCGGGCCAGCAACTTTCTGCCGTTCCGCTACGCGCACGAAGTCACGCGCGAACTGCCCGGGCTGCTCGCCACGCTCGAAAGTCTGGCCGGTTTCGTGTTCACCCAGCTGATGCGCCTGCTGCCGTTCTTCGTCGGTCTGGCGCTCGTGATGCTGCCTGGGCACACGGCGGCGTGCGCTGCGGGCAAGCTCTCGCCGCTGGCGGCCGGCGACCGCCTGTTCGTCTGGGTGGCCGCGTGCACGCCCCTGGTCATCACGATGGGCATCGGCCTGTTCAGCGAAACGGCGCTGCAGGCGCGCTGGGGCACCAATGCCTTCCTGCTGACCGGCCTGCTCGCGATGACGCTGCTGCGCCGGCCCGACTCGCCGGCGATGTTCAAGCGCTGCCTGCAGGCGGTGATCGTCATGCAGGTGGTGCTGTGTGTCTCGCAAACGCTCAGCAAGACCGTGCTGGCCGACCGCTTCGAGCGCCGCACCCGAGCCAACTTTCCCGGTGCCGCGCTCGCGCTGAAAGCGCAAGAGACCTGGGCTGCGCACACCGACGCACCGCTGCGCCTCGTGGTGTCGGACATCTGGCTCGGTGGCAACCTCATCGCCAACAGCCCGCAGCGGCTGGCGGTGCTGATCGACGGGCACCACTTCAAGTCACCCTGGGTGAAAGACAAGGCGGTCGAGAACTGCGGTGCGCTGATTCTCGACGACACCACCGAAGACAGCGCCGGCCACGCCGCGCCCAACCCGGCGCTCGACGCGCTGATGGCACGTGCCGAATTCGCCGGCACCTGGACGCTGCCGTGGGCGCACCCCAAACTGCGCGCCGACTCGCCCGAGCGCGGCGTGGTCCGCTGGGGCATCATCCGGCCCGAGCCGGGGCAGGCCTGCGCGCTGCGCTGAAGCACGTCGGCGCTATTGAAACGCCACTTCCGCAAAGCTGCGCAGCTTGCGGCTGTGCAACTGGTCGACACCCGCTTCGCGCAGCAATTCGATCGCGCGGATGCCGATGCGCAAATGCTGGTCGACTCGCTCGCGGTAGAAGTGGTTCGCCATGCCCGGCAGCTTGATCTCGCCGTGCAGCGGCTTGTCGCTCACGCACAGCAGGGTGCCGTAGGGCACACGGAAGCGGAAGCCGTTGGCCGCGATGGTGGCACTTTCCATGTCGAGCGCGATCGCCCGGCTCTGGCTGAAACGACGCTCGGGCGTGCTCGCCGCGTGCTGTGACGGCAGCAGTTCCCAGTTGCGGTTGTCGGTGCTCGCCACCGTGCCGGTGCGCATGATGCGTTTGAGCTCGTAGCCCTTGAGCTGGGTGATCTCTTCGACCGCCTTTTCGAGTGCGACCTGCACTTCGGCGAGCGCAGGGATCGGCACCCACAGCGGCAGCTCTTCGTCGAGCACATGGTCTTCGCGCACGTAGCCGTGGGCCAGCACGTAGTCGCCCAGGTGCTGCGTGTTGCGCAGGCCGGCGCAGTGGCCGAGCATCACCCACGCATGTGGGCGCAAGACCGCGATGTGGTCGGTGATGGTCTTGGCGTTGGCCGGGCCGACACCGATGTTGACCATCGTGATACCGCTGCCGTCGGCCCGCACCAGGTGGTAGGCCGGCATCTGCGGCAGGCGCGGCGGCGGCGCGCCGAGATCGTCGCCGGGCAGGGCGGGCAGCCCGGCGCGGCGCGTGACCACGTTGCCGGGCTCGACGAAGGCGGTGTAGTCCTGCGCGCGGTTCGATGAGCTCATGGTCTCGTGGCCGAGCCGCACGAACTCGTCGATGTAGAACTGGTAGTTCGTGAACAGCACGAAGTTCTGGAAGTGGTGCGGTGCGGTGCCGCTGTAGTGGCGCAGCCGCTGCAGCGAGTAGTCGACGCGCGGCGCAGTGAACAGCGAAAGCGGCATGGCGGCGCCGGGCGCGGCTTCAAAGGTGCCGTTGGCAATGCCGTCGTCCATCGCGTTCAGGTCGGGCAAGTCAAACCGGTCGCGCATCAGCAGGCGCCGCTCGGCGCTCAGCGAGCCTTCGATGTGGTCGTTCTCGGCGAACGAGAAGTGCACTGGAATCGGCTGCGTGCTGGTGCCGATCTCAAGCGACACGTGGTGGTTCTTCAGCAGCAGGCGAAATTGGTCGAGGTAGTAGTGGTCGAACAGGTCAGGGCGCGTCAGCGTGGTTTCGTAGGTGCCGGGGCCGGCGACGAAGCCGTAGCTCAGGCGCGAGTCGGCGCGCGCGACGGTGTCGGTGTGCACACGGACGAAGGGGTAACAGGCGCGGACCCGGCCGCGGCTGTCGTCGCCAGCCACGAAGGCCTGCAGCGCGTCGCGCAGGTGCTGGATGCTGCCGTCGTAGATCGCGCGCACTTGCACCAGCGCGGCGGCGGGGTCGTCAAAACGCGCGGGCGCAATGTAGGTCGGGGCGGTGGACATGGGCTTCCTTGCAGGTTTGCCCTATTCTCGCCGCGCGGGCGGCGGCCCCGGCAAAGGCTGCAGAGGCTGGCCGACTTCCACCCATTGGGTGATGAAGCGCCCAATCACACGCTTCGCGTGCTCGGTTTCCAACTCGCGGGCTCCCACATCAGCGCGGGGTGCGGCGGCCCAAGCGCGGCCCGGCAGCCCTGGCCGGCGCGGCCCGCATCGAGCGCGCGCTGGAACGCAGGCACAGTCGACGCCGGGTCGTTCGCCAACGCCCGAACCAGGCAGACCCCATCAGCGCCACAAGCTGCCGCGTCCTGCACCTGGCTTGGGTGCAGAATGCCGCCGATCGCGACGACCGGCACCTGCGCCATGCGGCACCACCATGCCAGGTTGTCCAGGCCTTGCGGCAGCCACGGCATCGCCTTGGTCAAGGTCGGCCACACCGGCCCGCAGGCGATGTAGCGCGGTGCCAGGCTGCGTGCGCGGCACAGCTCCCACAGGCTGTGCGAGCTGATGCCCAGCGCCAGGCCACTGCCCTGCAGCGCCAGTCGCCCGGCCTCGCCCATCTTGAGCAGATCCTCCTGGCCCACGTGCACACCGCCGGCACCCAGCGCGTGCGCGAGTTCCCAGTGGTCGTTGATGAACAACTCCGCACCCGCCTCGCCGCACGCGACGACGCTGCGCCGAATGGCCTCGGCCAGGCCCGCGTGCCAGGCCTCGCTCGGTCCTTCAGGCGTCTTGATGCGCAACTGCACCGTGCGCACGCCGGCCGCCAGCACCTGTGCCACGCGCTCGGCACTGTCCACGATCGCGTAGAGACCGAGGTCTCGTTGCATCGTTGTCGCGACGACAGAGAAGCGCGGCTGCTCACCCCAGGACAACATCGGCAGCAGCGACGGATCGGTCGCGAACCCGGGGCCGGCGAGCACCGGGCCCGGCCCGCTGCCGGCGCGGCGGCCGTTGCGCAGTGCCTGCGTGGTCGCCATCTTGGCCAGCACCGCGGAGTCCGCCGGCACGAAGCCCAGCGCCAGTGCCGCGGCGACGCTGCTCGCGAAGGTGCAACCGGTGCCATGGTGGTGTGGCGTCGCCACGCGCGGTGATGCGAGCCAGCCCTCGGCGTGCTCGGTGGCGAGCCAGTCGAGCACCTGTCCGTCGACATCCGCGCTGTCGCCGCCAGTGATGCACACCGCCTGCGTGCCCGTCGCGCGCAAGCGCCGGGCCAATGCCGGCAGCGCTGCCGTATCGTCGGCTGCAGCGTCGCCCAGCAGCCGCTGCGCCTCGCGCCGGTTCGGCGTGACGACGGTGGCGCGTGGCAGCAGCTCGTCCCGGTAGGCTCGAAGCGTCGCGAGATCAGCGAACGTCGCCCCGGTGCTGGCCGCAAGCACCGGGTCGACAACCAGCGCGACGGGCCCGGCCTCGCGCAGCCGATCGACCCAGCGTGCCACCAACCGAACTTGCGCCGCGCCGCCCAGCAGTCCGGTCTTGATGACGCGAGGGGACATGTCGTCGGAGAGTGCCCGCAGCTGGGCGTCGATCAACGTGGTGCTCATCGGTTCGATTTGCAGCACCGAGCGCGAGTGCTGCGCCGTCACGGCCGCGACCACCGGGCAGAGGTGCACGCCGAACGCGTCGGCCGCGCGCTGGTCGGCGCCCAGGCCGGCGCCGCCGCCGCTGTCGGTGCCGGCGATGCTCCAGATGATCGGTGGTGCCGGCCGCGTCATGCGGCGGCTCCAAGCAGCAGTGGCTCGCCGCCGACCGGCGTGCTGGCCACGGCGAAGTCTTGCGGCGCCATCACACCGGCGCGCCGCGCGGTTCGGCCGGCCTCGATGGCGAGCCGGAAGGCGTGGGCCATCGCCACCGGTTCGCGCGCCTGCGCGACGGCGGAGTTCAGCAGCACCGCGTCGAAGCCGAGTTCGAGTGCCTGCGCCGCGTGGGAGGGCGCCCCGATGCCGGCGTCGATGATCAAGGTCGCATCGGGCAGCCGCTCACGCAGCGTGCGCAGCGCGAACGGGTTCAACAGGCCCTGGCCCGAACCGATCGGCGCGCCCCACGGCATCAGCAATGGGCAGCCGGCGTCGAGCAACCGGCGGCAGGTGACGAGGTCGTCGGTGCAGTACGGGAACACGGTGAAGCCGTCGCGCACCAGCTGGGCCGCGGCGCTCAGCAGCTCGAACGAATCGGGTTGCAGCGTGTGCTCGTCGCCCACCACCTCGAGCTTGATCCAAGGCGTCTCAAAGAGCTCGCGCGCCATGTGCGCCAGTTGCACCGCCTCGCGCGCGCTTCGGCAGCCGGCAGTGTTGGGCAGCAGGCGCGCGCCGGTCGCGCGCAGTGCCTGCCGGATGATGGCGACGAAGCCGTTGTCGCCGGCCGCTGCCAGCGTGCGCTTCAGGCCGACCGTGACGATCTGCGTCTGCGCGGCAACGATGGCGTCGTGCAGTACCTGCGGCGACGGGTAGCCGGCGGTGCCGAGCAGGAAGCGGCTGCGCAGCGTGATGTCGCCGACCTGCCAGTGGTCTTCGTTGCGGGGAGGGGTCTGAGTCTGTTGATGCATGGGATGTCGTTTCGGATTCAGCCGCCCACGATGGGCTGGAACAGGAGCACGGCGTCGTCGGGCCGCAGCACACAGGTGTCGCGCTGGCCGCGCGCGACAAACATGCCGTTGACGGCCGTGGTCACGGCGGCGGGCGCGTGCCCCAGCGTGCTCACCAATTGCGCCAGCGTCGTGCCACTCGCCAGCTTGTGCGGCTGGCCGTGGAGCAGCACCACGATCTCGTCGGCGTGCGTCATGCGACCGCCTCCGGGGTCTGCACGCGGTGACCCAGCCCGCAAGCCAGCAGCGCGTCTTCGACCAGCGCCGGTGCGAGCAGCCAGCCGTGGCGGAACAGGCCATTGATCCGCACCAGACCGGGGGCGACTTCGGTGGTCGGCTCGTTGTCGGGCAGGGCCGGTCGCAGGTTCACGTCGAGCCGCGCGATGCGCGCCTCGGCCAGCGCCGGCATCACGCTGTGCGCTGCCGCCATCAGCTCGACCGCGCTGCGCAGCGACACTGGCGAGCGGTCTTCGCTCTCGACCTCGCTGGCGCCGACGAGGACGATGTCGCCGGGGCGCGGCACGAGGTAGACGCGATGGCGTGGATGCAGCAGCCGCGCCGGCCGCGTCAGCCCATGGCCGGGCGCGTGCAGCCAGACGATCTCACCGCGCACGCCGCGCACCGGCAAGGTGGGCCGGCTGCCGGTGCCGCGCACGTCGAAGACGAGGTCGAAGCGCCGCGTTGACGCGGCGTCGACGACCATCGCGCCCGCGACCACATCGCTCACCGGTCGGCCCCAATGCCACTTGACCTCGCGGCCCTCGGCGTGCAAGGCCTGCAATGCGGCCACGGCGTCGATCTGCCCTTCTTGCGGCAGCAGCCAGGCCTGCGCTGCGCCGTGCAAGGCAGGTTCGAGTTCTGCGAGCTGCTGTGGCGTCAGCGCCTGCGGTTGCGGCGAGCCGGGTGCCGCCAGTGCAAGACGCGCAAGAACCCGCTGCGCAGCACCCGAGTCGCTGCGGTGCGCGAGCAGCAGGCTGCCACGTTGCGCAAAGCAGGGCGGCGCTTGCATGGCCGCGACGATCTCGCGCCACAGCGTGATCGAGCGCCAGCCGAGGGCAGCCACCTCGGCCGAGCCGGTGTCGAGTTCGGCCAGCGGGCTGAGCATGCCCGCCGCGGTGAAGCCGGCCGCCTGCCGGCCGTCGAAGGTCGGCATCGGCCCCGGTGCGGGGTCGAACACACTCACCCGATGGCCGGCCCGTGAGAGCCGCCACGCCAGCAGGCGCCCGAGCAGGCCGGCGCCGGCAATGCCGATCGAGAGCCCGCTCATCGCTCAGGTTTGCGGCAGGATCGGGATGTAGAGCTCGCCGCCGCCGGCCTTGAACTGCGCCGACTTCTCGGCCATGCCGCGCTCGAGCGCCGCTGTCTCGGCCAGGCCCTTGGCGGCGGCGTACTCGCGCACCTCCTGCGTGATCTTCATCGAGCAGAACTTCGGGCCGCACATGCTGCAGAAGTGCGCCACCTTGGAGGCGTCTTTGGGCAGGGTCTCGTCGTGGAAGTCGCGCGCGGTGTCGGGGTCGAGGCCGAGATTGAACTGGTCGGTCCAGCGGAATTCGAAGCGCGCCTTCGAGAGCGCCTCGTCGCGCGCTCGAGCACCCGGGTGGCCCTTGGCGACATCGGCTGCATGCGCGGCGATCTTGTAGGCGATGATGCCCTGCTTGACGTCGTTGCGGTCGGGCAAGCCCAGGTGCTCCTTGGGCGTGACGTAGCACAGCATCGCCGTGCCCATCCAGCCGATCATCGCGGCGCCGATCGCGCTCGAAATATGGTCGTAGCCCGGCGCGATGTCGATCGTCAACGGGCCGAGCGTGTAGAAGGGCGCCTCGTGGCAGTGTTTGAGCTGCTCGTCCATGTTGGCCTGGATCATGTGCATCGGCACGTGGCCCGGGCCTTCGATCATGGTTTGCACGTCGTGCTTCCAGGCGATCTGCGTCAGCTCGCCCAGCGTGCGCAGTTCGGCGAACTGGGCCTCGTCGTTCGCGTCGGCGCCCGAGCCCGGGCGCAGGCCGTCGCCGAGCGAGAAGCTAACGTCAAACGCTTTCATGATGTCGCAGATGTCTTCGAAGTGCGTGTAAAGAAAGCTCTCCTTGTGATGCGTGATGCACCACTTGGCCATGATCGAGCCGCCGCGCGAGACGATGCCGGTGCGGCGGTTCGCCGTCAGGTGAATGAACGGCAGGCGCACGCCGGCGTGGATGGTGAAGTAGTCGACGCCCTGCTCGGCCTGCTCGATCAGCGTGTCGCGGTAGATCTCCCACGTGAGATCTTCGGCGACCCCGCCGACTTTCTCGAGTGCCTGGTAGATCGGCACCGTGCCGATCGGAACCGGCGAGTTGCGCACGATCCAGTCGCGCGTGGTGTGGATGTTTCGGCCGGTGGACAGGTCCATCACGTTGTCGGCGCCCCAGCGAATCGCCCACACCAGCTTCTCGACTTCCTCTTCGATGCTTGAGGTCACGGCCGAATTGCCGATGTTGGCGTTGATCTTGACCTTGAAGTTGCGGCCAATCGCCATCGGCTCGATCTCGGGGTGGTTGATGTTGGCGGGGATGATCGCGCGGCCGCGCGCCACCTCGTCGCGCACGAACTCGGGCGTGATGATGTCGGGCAGGCTGGCACCCATCGAGTTGCCACGCAGGCGGCGCTCGCGCGACGCATCGGCGAGGTACTCGGCCATCCACTCGCGCTGGCCGTTCTCGCGCAGCGCCACGTACTCCATCTCGGGCGTCACGATGCCGCGGCGCGCGTAGTGCATCTGCGTGACGTTGGCCCCAACCCTGGCGCGACGCGGCGTGCGCTGCAGCCCGGCAGCGGCGACGCGCAGCGCTTCGATGCGCTCGGCGTCGCGGGCCTCGTGTTTCGCGCCGTCGTCGAGCGCCTGGTGCGAACGACCACCGTAGATCTCGGTGTCGCCGCGCGACTCGATCCAGCCCGCACGGACGGCCGGCAGGCCGTGATTGACGTCGATCATGGCCGCAGGGTCGCTGTAAGGGCCGGAGGTGTCGTAGAGCGAGACCCGTTCACCGTTGGTCAGGCTCACCTCGCGCATCGGCACGCGCAGGTCTTCGCGTGAGCCGCAAAGGTGAATCTTGCGCGAGGCGGGGAAGGGCTCGCGGGTCAGCGTGAGCAGGGCGGCGAGCTTGTCGGGTGCGTTCATCGGGTTCCTCTTTGAGCAATGTGACAACAGTTGCTCCGGAGGTGACCCCGACGGCCTGTGAGCCGTAACGGCCTACAGGTCAGGGATGACAGCTCTTCTTCCGCCGGTACTAACCGGTTCAAGTTCGCGGGTTTGGATTCACCATCTCAGCACGCGACTTGCGTGCACCCCGGAGCGATGCGATTGTGACGCAAACTTCGCCGCCGGGTCAACGCGAGTCGGGCAGTGTGGCGATGGCCGATACTGACCGCAAGGCCCAAACGGGCGTACGGAGTTCATCGATGAAGGTGCTTGTTCTGGGCAGTGGAGTGATCGGCGTGGCCAGCGCCTACCAGCTGGCATTGGCCGGCCACGAGGTGACCGTGGTCGACCGGCAACCGGCCGCGGCGCTTGAGACCAGCTACGGCAACGCCGGTGAAGTCTCGCCCGGTTACTCGGCGCCGTGGGCCGGCCCGGGCGTGCCGATCAAGGTGATCAAGTGGCTGCTGATGCAGCATCGCCCGCTGGTGATCCGCCCCACCATCGACCTGAACCTGGTCCGCTGGGGCCTCGCGATGCTGCGCAACTGCACGGCCGCGCGCTACGAGCTCAACAAGGGCCGCATGGTGCGCCTGGCCGAGTACAGCCGCGACTGCCTGAAAGAACTGCGCGCGCAGACCGGCATTCGCTACGACGAGCGCATGCGGGGCACGCTGCAACTCTTTCGCACCCAGGCGCAGCTCGACGGCACGGCCGCAGACATCGCGATCCTGAAGCGCTACGGCGTGGCTTTCGATCTGCTCGGCCGCGCCGGTTTCATTCACCACGAGCCGGCACTCGCCCACGTGCAGGAAAAGTTCGTCGGCGGCCTGCTGCTGCCCGGCGACGAGACCGGCGACTGCTTCAAGTTCACCCAGGCGCTGGCGCTGCTCGCGGCCGAACGCGGCGTGGCGTTCCGCTTCGGCACCTCGATCCGCGGCATCGTCAAGAGCGGCGACCGCATCTTCGGCGTCACGACCGATTCCGGCGTGCTCAGTGCCGACGCCTATCTGGTCGCCCTCGGCAGCCATTCGCCGCAGCTGCTGCGCCCGCTCGGCATCCGCGTGCCGGTCTATCCCGTCAAGGGCTATTCGATCACGGTGCCGATCACCGACCCGGCGGGGGCGCCGGAG
>JAYVTD010000517.1:0-4892 GCA_043774765.1 Rhizobacter sp.
GCGCTCGAAGCCGGCGCCGACGATGTGCTCAGCGACGACGAAGGCGCGATCGAAGTGCTGTGCGCGCCGCCGCTGTTCGAAGCGGTGAAGGCAGCGCTCGAAGCGGCAGGCCTGAAACCCGACGTAGCCGAGGTCACGATGCGGGCCGAGAACCCGGTGGCGCTCGCTGGCGAAGACGCGCAGCGCATGCAGAAGCTGCTCGACGTGATCGAAGACCTCGACGACACCCAAGACCTGTATCACAACGCCGAGATGAGCACGGAGCAATGAAAGTCCTCGTCATCGGCAACGGCGGCCGCGAACACGCGCTGGCGTGGAAACTCGTGCAGTCGCCCAAGGTGCAGAAGGTGTTCGTGGCGCCGGGCAACGGCGGCACCGCGGCCGACGTTCGGCTCGAGAACGTGGCGATCACCGACCACGCGGCCCTGGCCGATTTCGCGTTGGCCGAGAAGATCGCGCTCACCGTCGTCGGCCCCGAAGCGCCGCTCGCGGCCGGCATCGTCGACCTGTTCCGTGCCCGTGGCCTGCGGGTGTTCGGCCCGACCAAGGCCGCGGCGCAGCTTGAGAGCTCGAAGGCCTTCGCGAAGGAATTCATGCAACGCCACGGCATTCCGACCGCCGCATTCGCGAGCTTCACCGATGCGACGGCAGCCCACGCCCACGTCGACGCCAAGGGCGCACCCATCGTCATCAAGGCCGACGGCCTGGCGGCGGGCAAGGGCGTGGTCGTCGCGATGACACTCGCGCAGGCCCACGAAGCGATCGACTGGATGATCGGCGGCGGCGACAACAAGCTCGGCGTGCAGCACAACGACGGCCCCTCTGGTATGCAGCAGCCCCGGGTCGTGATCGAGCAGTTTCTCGAAGGCGAAGAAGCGAGTTTCATCGTGTTGTGCGACGGCAAAAACGTGCTGCCGCTGGCCACCAGCCAGGACCACAAGCGCCTGCTCGACAACGACGAAGGCCCGAACACCGGCGGCATGGGCGCGTATTCGCCGGCACCGGTCGTCACGCCCATCGTGCATGCCCGCGCCATGCAAGAGATCGTGCTGCCGACGATCGCCGGCATGGCGAAAGACGGCATCACCTTCACCGGTTTCCTGTACGCCGGCCTGATGATCGACGCGCAAGGCCAGCCGCGCACGGTGGAGTTCAACTGCCGCCTCGGCGACCCGGAAGCCCAGCCGATCATGATGCGGCTCAAGAGTGACCTGTTCGACGTGCTGATGCACGCCACCGACGGCACGCTCGACCGCATCGAGCTCGAATGGGACCGCCGGGTCGCCCTCGGGGTGGTGATGGCGGCCGGCGGTTACCCGCTGCAGCCGCGCAAGGGTGATGCCATCACCGGCCTGCCGGCCGAGGCGCCCGATGCGATGGTGTTCCATGCCGGCACCGAGCCGCGTGCCGACGCGGCGGTCACGTCGGGCGGCCGGGTCTTGTGCGTGACGGCGCTGGGCGACTCGGTCAAGCAGGCGCAGCAGCGCGCCTACGAAGTGCTGAACGGCATCCGTTTCGACGGCGCGCTGTTCCGCCGCGACATCGGGCACCGTGCGGTCAAGCGTTGAGTCGAAGCGCGCTGCATGCAAGAACTCGTTGAGCGGCCGGTGCAGCTGCACGGCAGCCCTGTGGCGCGCGCCCTGTTGCGGCTCGCCGGCTGGCGCCTGCACTTCGATGGCCTGCCGGGAAAGCAGGGCGTGCTGATCGTCTACCCGCACACCTCGAACTGGGACTTCCCGCTCGGCCTGCTGGTGAAGTGGGCGGTCGGCATCCAGATCACCTTCTGGGGCAAGGCGAGCCTGTTCCAAGTGCCACTCTTCGGCGCCTGGTTGCGCTGGCTCGGCGGCGTGCCGGTGGAGCGCCATTCGAGCAACGGCATCGTCGGCCAGATGGCCAGTGAACTGGCCGCGGCACGTGCACAGAACCGCTTTTTGTGGCTCGCGCTGGCGCCCGAAGGCACACGGCGCCACGCCAGCGGCTGGCGCTCGGGCTTCTACCATCTAGCGTTGCAGGCACAGGTGCCCGTCGGGATGGTGTTTCTTGACTACGCTCAGCGTGAAGCGGGGGTGCAGCGCTTCATCACGCTCGGTGGCAACATGCGGACCGACCTGAAGGCGATCGAAGCAGAACTCGGGCACCGCAGCGGCAAGCGGCCGGCACTGGCAGCACCGATCCGGTTCGACGACATGGGCAGCGAGACATGAACACGACAAACGTCAAAGACTACCTGCTCGGTTTGCAGGACCGCATCGTCACCGGCATGGAAGCGGCCGACGGCCAGCGTTTCATCACCGACGCGTGGCAGCGCGAGCCCGGGGGCAAGCTCGAAGGCGAAGGCCGCTCGCGCCTGCTCGAAGGGGGGAACCTGCTCGAGCGTGGCGGCTGCAGCTTCTCGCACGTGAAGGGCAAGACCTTGCCACCTTCGGCCACTCAGCACCGGCCCGAACTCGCGGGCGCGCCGTTCGAGGCGATGGGCGTGTCGCTCGTGTTCCACCCGCGCAACCCGTATGTGCCCACCGTCCACATGAACGTGCGCATGCTCGCGGCGTTCCCGAATGGCGCCGAGCCCGTCACCTGGTTCGGCGGCGGCATGGACCTGACGCCGTATTACGGCTTCGAAGAAGACGCGGCGCACTTTCACCGCGTGAACCGCGACGCGCTCGCACCCTTCGGTGCCGACAAGTACCCACGCTTCAAGACCTGGTGCGACGAGTACTTCTTTCTGAAACACCGCGACGAACCGCGCGGTATCGGCGGTGTGTTTTTCGACGATTTTTCCGAGCTGGGCTTCGAGCAGGGCCTGGCGATGACAAGCGCGGTCGGCGATGCACTGCTCGGTGCGTACCTGCCGATCGTCGAGCGCCGCAACGTCATGCCTTATGGCGAACGCGAGCGCGACTTCCAGGCCTACCGGCGCGGGCGTTATGTCGAGTTCAACCTGGTGTTCGACCGCGGCACGCTGTTCGGCCTGCAATCCGGCGGCCGCACCGAAAGCATCCTGATGTCGATGCCGCCGATCGTGAAGTGGCGCTACGACTGGAAGCCCGAAGCCGGCACGCCGGAAGCGCGCCTGTACAGCGACTTCCTGCGCCCGCGTGACTGGGCCGAATGGGCACCCGCGTGAACCTTGCCAGAACGTCAAGACGCATCGGCATCTTCGGTGGCAGCTTCGACCCGGTGCACAACGCGCACCTCGCGCTGGCGCGCCTGGCCGTGGCCGAGCTGGCGCTCGACGAGTTGCGCTGGGTGCCGGTGGGCCAGCCCTGGCAGAAAGCCCGCTCGATGACGCCGGCGCTGCACCGCGAAGCCATGGTGCGGCTCGCGATCGACGGCGTGCCACGTTTCGTGCTCGACCGCTGCGAACTCGAACGCAGCGGCCCGAGCTACACGCTCGACAGCGTGCGCACGCTGCAGGCCAAGGAACCCGAGGCCACGTGGTTCCTCGTGATCGGGCAAGACCAGTACGCCGGTTTCCACACCTGGCACGGCTGGCAGGAACTGCTCGGGCGCGTCACGCTGGCCATCGCCAACCGGCCCGATGCGCCGCTGGCGGCCGAACCAAGGGTGCTGCAAGTGCCGCACGCGACGGTGTCGCTGCCGATGATGGACGTTTCTTCGACCGACATTCGCGAGCGCATCCACGCCGGCTTGGCCGTCACCGATCTGGTGCCGCCGGCTGTGGCGCGCTATATTGACCAATACCACCTGTACCAAGAACAACCCGGGAGCTGAATGGACATTCGTAAACTGCAACGCGCCATCGTCGATGGACTGGAAGATGTAAAAGCCCAGGGCATCGTCGTCTACAACACCGAGCATCTGTCGGCCCTGTTCGAACGCGTCATCATCGCTTCGGGCACGAGCAACCGGCAGACCAAATCGCTGGCCTCCAGCGTGCGCGAAGCGGTCAAGACAGCGGGGTTCTCGGTGCCACGCACCGAAGGCGAATCCAACGGCGAATGGATCATCGTCGACTGCGGTGCGGCGGTCGTGCACGTGATGCAACCGACGATCCGCGAGTACTACCACCTTGAAGAAATCTGGGGTGGCAAGCCGGTCAACATGAAGCTGGATTCGGGTGTGACCAGACTCGTGAAAGCCTCCGAGCCCGACAAGCCGGGCAAGGCGCGCAAGCCGGCGGCGAAAAAAGTGCTTGCTGCACCCGCACCGGCTGCGAAGAAAGTGGCCGCGAAGGCGCCTGCGGTGAAGACCGCCGCGAAGACGTCGGCCACGGCAACCCGGGCCGCGCCGAGGAAACCCACCGCGCCGGCGCCGCGTGCCACCGTGACCCGTGTGGTCGGCATCAAGAAGGCCGCGGCCAAGTCGCCGGCCGCGAAGAAAGCGCCGGTGGCGAGGAGGGCGGTCGCCACCAACACCGCGGCGAAGAAGGCTCCGACCCGGAAGAAACCTTCGCGGGCATGAAGCTGCTGCTGGTCGCGGTCGGCCAGCGCCAGCCGGCGTGGGCCGACACCGCCTACGCCGATTTCGCCAAACGTTTCCCGCCCGAGATGCGGCTGGAGCTGAAGGCCGTGAAAGCCGAACCGCGCGGCTCGAAGACCGCCGAGCAGTTGATGGCCGCCGAAGCCACGCGCATCGAAGCCGCCGTGCCACGCGGCGTGCGCCGTGTGGTGCTCGACGAACACGGCGAACGCGTGACCACGCTGGCCTTGTCGGACCGCATGCAGGCCTGGCAGCGCGACGGGCGCGACGTGGCCTTGCTGATCGGTGGCCCGGACGGGCTCGATGTGTCGTTGAAAGCGACCGCCGACGAAACCTTGCGCCTGTCGGAGCTGACCCTGCCGCACGCCTTCGTTCGAGTGTTGCTGGCCGAGGCGCTGTACCGCGCCTGGACCTTGATGGTGAACCACCCGTACCACCGTGAGTGATGCCGC
>JAYVTD010000518.1:0-3326 GCA_043774765.1 Rhizobacter sp.
AGACCACACCACGCTCGTCGCTGCCGTGAAGGCCGCCGGCCTCGTGGAGACGCTCAAGGGCCCCGGCCCGTTCACCGTGTTCGCGCCCACCAACGCCGCATTCGCCGCGCTGCCCGCGGGCACCGTCGACACCCTGCTCAAGCCGGAGAGCAAGGCCATGCTGACCAAGGTGCTGACCTACCACGTGGTCTCGGGCAAGATGGACGCCGCTGCGTTGATGGCCGCCGTGAAGGCCGGCAATGGCAAGGCGATGCTGAAAACCGTGTCGGGCGGCACGCTCACCGCCACCAGCAACGGCAGCGCCGTGATGGTGATGGACGAAAGTGGCGGCACCGCCAACGTGACGATCGCCGACGTGACCCAGTCGAACGGCGTGATCCACGTGGTCGACAAGGTGCTGCTGCCCAAGTAAGCCGCACCCGACGCCAACCCGAAAAGCGGCCTGCGGGCCGCTTTTCTGCGTTCAGGCTGCGTTCACGCAACGCTCAAGCCGCCAGCGCTCCGGCCGATAACAAGCCACGAACAGGCCTGCCGGATGAACCCCGGTGCGCTCCATGCTGCCTTGCCCCGAGGGACCCCGATGAGCGCCGTGCCCGCATCTGCCAGACCCGATCTTCAGCGCTCCGAACCAGAATTCAGCTTCGATACCGCCGACTTCGAGCGCATTCGCAAGCTGATCTACAAACGCGCCGGCATCAGCCTGCACGCCGGCAAACAGGCCATGGTCTACAGCCGCCTCTCGCGCCGGCTGCGCGACGCCGGGTTCAGTTCCTTCGGCCAGTACCTGCAGGCGCTCGAAAGTGCCACCGGCGCCGCCGGCGAACAGGAATGGCAGGAGTTCGTCAATTGCCTGACGACCAACCTCACCTCGTTCTTCCGCGAGGAACACCACTTCCCGGTGCTGCACGCCGAGCTCACGGCACGCCGGAACGCGAACCTTCGCATCTGGTGCAACGCCGCCTCGACCGGTGAAGAACCATACTCGCTGGCGATGACCGCGCTCGAAGCGCTCGGCCAGAACGCCAGCGCGAAGATCTTCTGCAGCGACATCGACACCAAGGTGCTCGCCACCGCCGCAGCCGGTGTCTACGCCGCCGACGCACGCGGCTTGAGCCCGGAGCGGCTGCGCCAGCACTTCATGCGTGGCACCGGCGCCAACAGCGGCTTCATCCGCATCAAGCCCGAACTGAAACGGTTGGTCGAATTTCGCCGGTTCAACCTGATGGACGAAAGCTGGTCGCTCGGCGACCCGTTCGACATCGTGTTCTGCCGCAACGTGATGATCTACTTCGACGCCCCCACGCAGCGCCGCGTGCTCGAACGCATGCACCGCGCCATGCGCCCGGGCGGCCTGCTGTTTGCCGGCCATTCCGAAAACTTCAGCGAATCGAAAGACCTGTTTCGCCTGCGTGGCAAGACGGTCTACGAACGCGCCTGACGCTGGCGACGACATGGCCCTTCTTGCCCCCACCCACGGCGCCCCAGGCGGCTCGGCAGCTTCGCGCCTGGACCAGTTGAAGCGCCGCCCGCGCAAACCCGGCGAAGCCTCGTTCTTCTGGTACGAGCCGCAGTTCAACAACGAAGCGGTGAAGGTCTTGCCGGGCGAATACTTCGTCTACAACGAAGACATTCTCATCATGACCACGCTCGGCTCGTGCATCGCCGCGTGCCTGTGGGACCGCCAGGCGAAGATCGGCGGCATGAACCACTTCATGCTGCCCGAAGGCGCAGGCAAGGACTCGGCGAGCAGCGGAGGCCGCTACGGTTCCTTCGCGATGGAACTGCTGATCAATGAAATGCTCAAGCTCGGCGCCACGCGCGCGTCGATGGAAGCCAAGGTCTTCGGCGGCGGGCAGGTGATCTCGGGCATGAACTCGTTGAACGTGGGCGAGCGCAACACCTCGTTCGTGCTCGACTACCTGAAGGCCGAGCGCATCCAGGTGGTCTCGAAAGACGTGCTCGACATCTACCCGCGCAAGGTATGTTTCCTGCCGGCCAGCGGCAAGGCCATGGTCAAACGCCTAGCCTCGGCGAACAACGAAGCGCTGCTGGCACAGGAACGCGCCGCGGCGCAGAAAGCGGCCCCGGCCGCGCGCAGTGGTGGTTCGGTCGACCTGTTCTGACCGACACTGCGCACGAACCCGAGAACAAGGAGACACCCACCATGGCCAAGACCCGTGTCGTCGTTGTCGACGACTCCGCCCTGGTTCGCAGCCTGCTGAGCGAAATCATCAACCGCGAACCCGACATGGCGTGCGTGGGCGCCGCCGCCGACCCGCTGATCGCGCGCGAAATGATCCGCGACCTGAACCCCGACGTGATCACGCTCGACGTCGAAATGCCGCGCATGGACGGCATCGACTTCCTGTCGAAGCTGATGCGCCTGCGCCCGATGCCGGTGTTGATGGTCTCCACCCTCACCGAGCATGGTGCCGAAGTGACGCTGCGTGCGCTCGAACTCGGCGCGATCGACTTCGTGGCCAAGCCCAAGATCGGCGTGGCCGACGGCTTGCGCCTGCTGTCACAAGACATCACCGAAAAGATCCGCATCGCCTCGCGCGCGCAAGTCAAGCGCGTGCCCACGGTGGTGGCGGGTGCGGCGCCCGCCAGGGCCAGCGCAACGGTCGCGAACCTGGGCCGGCTGTCGACCGAGAAGATCGTTTTCGTCGGCGCTTCCACTGGCGGCACCGAAGCCACCAAGGACGTGCTCGTCAACCTGCCGCACGACGCACCGGCCGTGATGATCACGCAGCACATGCCGGCCGGTTTCACGAAGAGTTATGCAGCGCGCCTCGACGGCCTGTGCCGCATCAGCGTGGCCGAGGCGGTCGATGGCGAACGGGTGCTGCCCGGCCACGCCTACCTCGCGCCGGGTGGTTTTCACCTGAGCGTGGAACGCTCGGGCGCCAACTACGTGGCGCGTGTGCGCGAGGGCGACCCGGTGAACCGGCACAAGCCGTCGGTCGAGGTGCTGTTCAAGTCGGCGGCGCGTGTGGTCGGCCCGAACGCGCTGGGCATCATGCTCACCGGCATGGGTGCCGACGGCGCGCTGGCGATGAAGGAGATGCGCGACGCCGGCAGCTACAACCTGGCGCAGGACGAAGCCAGCTGTGTCGTCTTCGGCATGCCGCGCGAAGCCATCGCGGCCGGCGCGGCCCACGAAGTGCTGCCGCTTGCGCAGATCGCGCACCGTTTGCTGGAGCGCCTGCGGGGCTTCGGTGGTGCGGGCAGCAACCGGCTCTGAGCCGGCACCTGGTTCGGCCCGTGGCGCGTGAGCGCCCACAGGTTCTGCTTGTGGAAGTTCAGGACGGGCTGATCACCGAGTT
>JAYVTD010000519.1:0-2571 GCA_043774765.1 Rhizobacter sp.
ACCGAGATGAGCGTGCAGGACGAAGAGGCCAAGGGCAACATGGCGATGGACATCGCTCAGCTCGACGCCATCATCGACAAGTTCATGGACTACGCACGCCCCGGCGAAGTGCGGCTGACGCCGGTGCACCTGAGCGGTGTGGTCGACCGCGAGATGGCGGCGTTTCGCGACACCAGCCAGATCCGCATCAGCTCGCGCGTGGCCATCGACACCAAGGTGATGGCTGACGACGTCGAACTCGGTCGCGTGCTGCAGAACCTGTTCGAGAACGCGCGCCGCTACGGCCGCACCACCGACACCGGCATTGCCCGCGTGCAGGTGAGCTACGCGCGCACCGGGCCGTGGGTGATTCTGAGCGTGCGCGACTTCGGCCCGGGCGTCGACCCGAAGAAGCTGCCGCAGCTCACCACGCCGTTCTTCCGCGGCGATGCCGCGCGCACCGCGGCCACAGGTGCCGGCCTGGGTTTGGCCATCGTCGAGAAGGCGGTGCAGCGCATGGGCGGCACGTTCGAGGTGGTCAATGCGCCCGACGGCGGTTTGCTCGCGCACATCCGGCTGAAGAAGGCGCCCTGAGCGGCGCTGCGGGTTTCAAGCCGGTTGCTTGAACAGCATGCAGACGGCACGCGCCTCGATCGACTCGCCGCGCCCGACGGGCCCCATCTTCTCGGCCGTCTTCGCCTTCACGCTGACCTGATCGATCGCCACCAGCAGCGCCGTGGCGATGCGCTGGCGCATCGCGAGGATGTGCGGCGCCATCTTCGGTGCCTGCACGATGACGGTGCTGTCGATGTTGCCGATCAGCCAGCCGGCACCACGCACACGCCGTGCGCTTTCGGCCAGCAGCGCGATCGAATCGGCACCCTTGTATTGCAGGTCGGTGTCGGGGAAGTGAAAGCCGATGTCGCCCATGGCCGCGGCGCCGAAGAGCGCGTCGGTGATGGCGTGGCACAGCGCGTCGGCGTCGGAATGGCCCATCAGGCCGTGCGTGTGGGGAACGTCGACACCCCCGAGCACAAGCTTGCGGCCGACCACGAGCGCGTGGCTGTCCCAGCCCTCACCGATGCGCCAGATCGGCGCCCTGCCCTTGTTCATGTGCGCGTCCTCAGCAAACGTTCGGCGAGGTCGAAGTCCGCCGGCCAGGTGACCTTGAAATTCTCCAGCGAGCCCGCGACGAGCCTGGGCGCCTGGCCCACCGCTTCCATCGCACTCGCTTCGTCGGTGACGCTGGCGCCGGCCCGGGCCAGTGCTTCCTGCAACGGCCCGATGCGAAACATCTGCGGCGTCTGCGCCTGCCACATCGCACGCCGATCGACAGTGGCTTTGACAAGACCACCCTGCTCCGATTTCAGCGTGTCGGCCACCGGCAGGGCGAGCAGCCCGCCGCAGGCATCGGGCAGGCAGGCATCGATCAGCGTGTCGATCCATTCGGGGCGAACGAGACAGCGCGCCGCGTCGTGCACCAGCACCCAGTCATCGGTCGATGCACCGTGCGCGAGGAGTGCCTGCAAGCCGTTCGCGACAGTCTGAGCGCGTGTGGCGCCCCCGTCACGCGAAACCCAGCCTTCGAAGCCGGGCGCTGCAGCCTCGAAGGCCTGGTCTTCCGGGCTCAGCACGACCAGCGTGCCCTTCAGCCGCATCACCGAATGCAGCGCACTCAGCGTATGCGCCACCAGGCTGCGGCCCGCGAGCAGCGCGTATTGCTTCGGCCCGCCGGCACCGGCACGCTCGCCCACACCGGCACAAGGAACAAGTGCAAAGAGGCGGGGCGGGGTGATCGAAGCAGCGGCAAGCGTCATGGGAGCGCGAATTCTATAATCGAGGCACTGCGTCGCCCCGTGGGAACACCTCGCGGGGCGATTTGTTTTCAGCCTCATGCACCTGCCCGACATCGCCCCCGGAAAACGCTTCACGCTGCCCCGCCCCACCGGCTCGGCCGACGCGCTCTTGCTCGCCCGCTTTGCACGCGCGCAGAAGGTGGCGGGCAAATTGACCGCGATCGTCACCGCCGAGCCGGCCGACACGCAGCGGCTCGAAGACGAGCTGGTGTTCTTCGCACCCGAATTGCGCGTCGCGGTGTTCCCCGATTGGGAAACTCTGCCCTACGACACCTTCTCGCCGCACCAGGACCTCATCTCCGAGCGCCTCGCCACACTCTGGCGCATTCAGCAGGGCGAGGTCGACGTGCTGCTGATGCCCGCGACCACGGCACTGGTGCGCCTGGCGCCGCCGAGCTTCCTGGCGGCCTACACCTTCAACTTCAAACAGAAGGAAAAGCTCAACGAAGCGGCGCTCAAGGCCCAGCTCCTGCTTGCCGGCTACACCCACGTGAGCCAGGTCGTCTCGCCGGGCGAATACGCGGTGCGCGGTGGACTGATCGACCTGTTCCCGATGGGCTCCGCCGTGCCCTACCGCGTCGACCTGTTCGGCGACGAGGTCGACTCGATCCGCACCTTCGACCCCGACAGCCAGCGCAGCCTGTACCCGGTGCCCGAAGTGCGCCTGCTGCCGGGCCGCGAATTCCCGATGGACGAAGACGCCCGCGCCGCTTTCCGCTCGCGCTGGCGCGAGAAG
>JAYVTD010000520.1:0-2002 GCA_043774765.1 Rhizobacter sp.
TTAATCAACTTTGATCGGGAGTCCATGTCTCAGCCTTTTGCCGCCGCGACCGGCCTGCTGGCGCAACTCGACCTGCTGCGCATCGAGCACGGCGCCACCGTCACGCACGTGCGGCTGCACCGACCGGCCAAGCGCAACGCGCTCAACGACGCGCTGATCGCGCAACTGCAAACCGCTTTCATCCACCTGCCCGAGACCACGCGCGCCGTGGTGATCAGCGGCGAGGGCGAGCACTTCTGTGCCGGGCTCGACCTGTCTGAGCTCGGCGAACGCACCGTGGCCGAAGGCGTGCTGCATTCGCGCGCCTGGCATGCCGCGTTCGAGCAGATCCAGTTCGGCCGCGTGCCGGTGATCGCTGTGTTGCACGGTGCCGTCGTCGGTGGTGGGTTGGAGCTGGCGAGCTCGGCGCATGTGCGCGTCGCCGAGGCGAGTGCGTTCTACGGCCTGCCGGAAGGCCAGCGCGGTTTGTTCGTCGGCGGCGGCGGCTCGGCCCGGTTGCCGCGGCTGATCGGGGTGGCGCGCATGGCCGACATGATGTTGACCGGGCGGGTCTACGACGCGGCCGAAGGGTTGAGCATCGGCCTGTCGCAGTACCTGGTCGAAGACGGCAAGGGGCTTGAAAAAGCGCTGGCGCTGGCCGAGAAGATCGCCGCGAACGCGCCGCTCTCGAATTTCGCGGTGATGCACGCGCTGCCGCGCATCGCCGACATGAGCCAGAGCGACGGCCTGTTCACCGAATCGCTGATGGCCGCCATCGCGAGTGGCGACGACGCCGCCAAGGTCCGGATGCGCGCTTTCCTCGAAGGCAAGGCGGGCAAGGTGGCGAAATCATGAGCGCCACGCCTCGGTACCGTGACCTGCCGCTGGGCGGCTCCCTGTCGGCGAACTTCGCGACCGCGGCCGACGGCAGCACGCTCGTCACGTCCACCGAAGCACTGCAGCCTTACCCGCAACGCCTGACCGACCGCCTGCTGCACTGGGCCGCCGTCGAGCCCGACCACACGCTCGCCGCCAAGCGCCAGCTGGGCGGTGAGTGGCGGCGGATCAGCTACGCGCAGGCCCTGCACAGCGCCCGCTGCATCGCGCAGGCGCTGATCGACATGAAACTCTCGGCCGAGCGGCCGGTGGCGATTCTTTCCGACAACGACCTCGAACAGCTGCTGCTCGGCTTCGGTGCCATGCTCGCCGGCGTGCCGTTCGCGCCGATCTCGGCGGCGTACTCCACGGTGTCGCAAGACTACGGCAAGCTCAAGCACATTCTGGGCGTGCTCACGCCGGGCCTAGTGTTCGCATCGAGCGCGTCGGCCTTCGGCAAGGCCATCACGGCCACGGTGCCGGCCGACGTGCAGGTGGTGCTCACCAGCGGCGCCATCGAGGGCCGCAAGACGATGAGCTTCGACGACCTGCTGGCCACCGTGCCGACTGCGCAAGTCGACGAAGCGCACGCAAAAGTCGGCCCCGACAGCATCGCCAAGTTCCTGTTCACCTCGGGCTCGACCAAGCTGCCCAAGGGCGTGATCAACACTCAGCGCATGCTGTGCAGCAACCAGCAGATGATCCTGCAATGTTTCCCGTCGCTCGGGCAGGAGCGCCCGGTGTTGATCGACTGGCTGGTCTGGAACCACACCTTCGGCGGCAACCACAACGTCGGCCTCACGGTCTACAACGGCGGCACGCTCTACATCGACGAAGGCAAGCCCACGCCCACGCACATCGGCGAAACCCTGCGAAACCTGCGCGAGATTGCGCCCACCGTCTACTTCAACGTGCCGAAGGGCTTCGAGGAAATCGCGGGCGCGCTCGAGACCGACGCAGCCCTGCGCGACCGCTTCTTCAGCCGCGTGAAGATGCTGTTCTTCGCTGGCGCCGGCCTGGCGCAGCCGGTGTGGGACAAGCTCGACCGCATGGCCGAACTGGCCTGCGGCGAGCGCATCCGCATGCTGACCGGCCTGGGCATGACCGAGACCGCGCCGTTCGCGATCTGCGCCAACGGGCCGGTCGT
>JAYVTD010000521.1:0-4321 GCA_043774765.1 Rhizobacter sp.
TTTTGTGCGGCACCGCGCGCTCATCGAGACGCAAAAACCACACATAAGAGAGCGTGCAGCACCCCGCCAACAACGCCAGAGCGCCCCGATACGCCGACAGGGTGCTCCACCCATTCGCGCGCAGCAGGTCGATGACCAGACCGATGCCCCACTGCACCACAAAAACACCGAGAAACACCACCAGGTTGTAGGCCGACAAGGCCCGCCCTGCCAGCTCGGAGCGGAATGCGAGGCCGATGGCCGGCTGCGACAGCGCCACCACCGAGCTCCCGGCGCAGAACAAGACCCAGACCCAGGCTGTGGCTCCGGCGCCCAACAGCACCGCGAGCGCCAGCGCTGCCAAACTCGCCGGCACGCCGCCCGCGATCAAGCGTTGCGCGGTCCAGCCGCGTTCGTAGAGCCGCGGCACGGCCACACCCCAGAGCAGAAAGCTGAGCAACATCGCCACGTTGATGGCAAACAAACCCTGCGCGGCGCTCGCCGGCGTCCAGCCGCACACCTGCACCAGCCAGGGCCCGGCCCACAGGGACTGGACCGCGATCAAGCCGCCGTAGTGGAAGAAGCCCATCGGCGCGAAGCGCACGAAGGTAGGGTGGGACCATACTTCGCCGTACCCGCCCGCAGCCGAAGGGCCGACGCTGTCGCGCACCGGCGCATCGCGCGGCACCAGAAGCAGGATCGCCAGCATCGACACACCGACACACCCCGCGATCACCCAGAACAGCCCGCGCCAGCCAGTCACCGGCAGCAGCCATTGCACCGGCAAGGTCGAGGCCACCATGCCGCTCGAGCCGGCCATCAGCATCCAGGAGTTGGCCCGCATCTGCGCAAGCGTCGTGAAGCGGCGGCGAAAGGTCGTCAGCGGCGCCATCAGGCAGGCACTCACGCCCACACCGATCAAGGCCCGCGCCAGCGTCAACCCGACGAAGTTGCGCGCCAGGGCGAACGCCATGCAACCGAACACCGCCGCGCCGAGGAACACGACCAGCACGCGGCGCGGACCGAACCGGTCGAGCGCGCTGCCCAGCGGCAGCTGGGTCGACGCAAACCCGAGGAAATAGGCACCGGCCAGCAGGCCGAGATCCCCCGCGTTCAAGCCCAGTTCGGCGCTGAAGTGGGGCGCCAGCGTGGCCGTCACGCCGCGCACCAGCGCAGAAAAGAAGTATGCGAACGCAAAGCTCAGGAACACCCACACCGCCGTGGCGGGCGGGAGGAGCTCGCTCCCCTCGTGCCGGCGAGCCTCGCTCATCAGGCGACCCCTGTGCTTCGCACTGCGGTGGATGAGCCTTTCGGGCGGCCGGGCAGGCTCATGCCGGAAACCTGAACCCCGCGAGAAAGATCTCGTTCGCTTCGGCCCCGGGCTGGGCACCCACCACGCTGCCCTGGTAGACACGCAAACCCTTCGCAAAGAAGACCATGTGCGCCTGCACGTTGGCCCCGTCGGGCAGGCGCCCGGCGGTCGCCAGGCGCACGGCCTCGGCGTTCGGCGTCATGCCGCCGATGCGAGCCGGAACCATTTGCGGCGCCGCCGCTTGAACATTGCGCAGCGCGGCGGATCGGAGCGCCGCGAGCGCCGGCGCGACCTGCGCCGGTTCGGGCACGTCGGCAAAGCTGAGCGCAAAGGTGGCGCCGTCCGCGGGGCACACCAGCATCTCCATCTTCAGCTTCGAGCCCGCCAGCTCGACGGTACGGGCGTGGTGGTCCGGGCGGCACGGGAACATCGCGACCACGCCACTGCCCTCGGCCGCCGTTTCGCGCCAGTCGAGCGCGGGCGAACACGCGCCGAGGCCGGCCAGAACGAGACAGATCGGCAACGCCGCCAAGAATTTCATCAACGCATTATCCCGAGCCTCGGACCCGCCGGCCTGCCGCACAATTGTTCGCATGAGCCACGCCACCGCCCTTTCGCCGAATTTGCCGCTGCGCGGCGTGCGTGTTCTCGACCTTTCTCGCGTGCTCGCGGGGCCCTGGTGCACGCAGACGCTGGCCGACCTCGGCGCCGATGTGATCAAGGTCGAGCGCCCGCCCGGCCCGGGCAGCAGCGGCGGCGACGATACGCGCGGCTGGGGCCCGCCCTTCCTCAAGGGCAGCGCTGGCAACGAGACCGCCGAAGCGGCCTACTACCTCGGTGCCAACCGCAACAAACGTTCGATCACGGTCGACATCGCGCGGCCCGAAGGCCAGGCACTGATCCGCCGAATCGCGCTGCAGAGCGATGTTTTCGTCGAAAACTACAAGGTCGGCGACATGGCACGCTACGGCCTCGACGCCGCGGGCCTGCTGGCGCTGAACCCGCGCCTCGTTTACTGCTCGATCACCGGCTTCGGCCAGACCGGCCCGTACCGTGAACGCGCCGGCTACGACTACGCGGTGCAGGGCATGGGCGGCCTGATGAGCGTGACCGGCCCGTCGCGCGCCGAGATCGCCGACGACGCAAGTGGCGGTGGCCCGCAGAAAGTGGGCGTCGCGGTGGCCGACCTGTTCACCGGCATGTACGCCACCACGGCGATCCTGGCCGCGCTGCGCCACCGCGACCTCACCGGCGAAGGCCAGGCCATCGACATGGCGCTGCTCGACACGCAGGTGGCGATGCTGGCCAACCTCGGTGCGAACTACCTGACCTCGGGCGTGGTGCCGCAACGCATGGGCAACGCGCACCAGAACATCGTGCCTTACCAGGTCTTCGAAGTGGCTGACGGGCACATGATCGTCGCGGTCGGCAACGACGGCCAGTTCGCCAAGTTCTGCGAGGTGGCCGGCCAGCCTGAGCTGGCGAGCGATGCGCGTTTCGCCCGCAACGCCGACCGCGTGCGCCACCGCGCCGTGCTCGTGCCGCTGCTCGCCGCCTTCATGAAAACACGCACGCGGGCCGATTGGCTGGGTGCGCTGGAAGCCGCCAAGGTGCCCTGCGGCCCGATCAACGACCTAGCCGACGTGTTCGCCGACCCGCAGGTGCTGGCGCGCGAGATGACGGTCGAGATGCCGCACCCGTTATCGGGCAGCGTGCGGCTGGTGGCGAGCCCGATGAAGTTCTCGGCCACGCCGGTGCAGTACCGCCGGCCGCCGCCATTGCTGGGCGAACACACGGCGCAGATCCTCGCCGAGCTTGGACTGAGCGACGCCGAGGTCGGCGCGCTTCGCGCAGCACAGGCGATCTGAGCCGGCGCCGCACTGCCGGCAACAACAAACCTGACAGTTGTGTCCAAGAGTGACGGGGCGTGATTTATTCACTCCCCCGGCTCCGGGGAAAACCGCGTCGAGACGCTGGCGTGCGAATGGGCATGGCCACAGACTCCTCTGACTGGCCGGACGCGTCGAAATCACGGTCGCGCCGAGCGCCATTTGCACAATGACCCAGGAAAAGAGAATGGACATGTCGGACATCGGGCGCACCCCCGCAGCACCAGGAACTGCACGCACCCCGCCCGCCGACGACAAGTCGCCGACGAGCGCACGCTGGGCCGAGCTGGTGGCGCAGATCGGCGTCGAGATCGCCGGCCCGCTGACGGCCGCACTGGAGCGCATCAACTCGCTGACGAGCACCGGCAACATCGACCGCAAGGGCCTGCGCGCGCTGCGTGAAGAGGTCGAGAGCGCGCGCCGGGTCGGCATGATCGGCCAGCAGCTCACGCGTTTTGCGTCCGGCCGCATCCGCCAGTCGCACGAACGGCTGCAACTCGCTGACGTGCTGGGCAGCGTGCTGGCCCACCGCGGCCGCGAAACCCAGGCGCGCGGCATCGTGCTCAAGCCCGAGCTGAAGCCGGCCGAGGTGGTGGTCGACGCCTCGCTGCTGTTCAGCCTGCTCAATTCCACGCTCGACTGGGCCCTGGCCGGCGCCCATTCGCAGATCGTGTTTTCGATCGAGATCAAGGCTTGGCCCGCGAACGCCCGGCTGGCATGCCGCTTCGCGCACCGCCCGCTCGACGAAGTCACCGACGTGGCCAGCGCCGCCCCGAGCGGCCTGGACTCGCTCACCTGGCGCCTGCTGGAGCAGACCGCCTGGACCATGGGCTTGGTCGTCGAGCGCGGCGAAGAAGCCGGCTTCACGACGCTCGTACTCGAATTCCCGCGCACCGCCAGCGACGAAGTCGAACCGGTGAGCGCCATGGAGCTGAACGACGGCTTCTCGGTGTCGTCGCATTCGCAGGGCCTGGCCGGTAGCCACGTGCTGGTGGTGGCGTCGCGCCGCGACATGCGGCTGCAGATCCGCGACGCGCTGCGAGACATGAGCCTGATCGTCGACTTCGTCGGCACGATCGACGAAGCGGCCGCGTTCTGCCGCGAAGGCCTGCCGCACGCTATCGTCGTCGAGTCGATTCAA
>JAYVTD010000522.1:0-2240 GCA_043774765.1 Rhizobacter sp.
TCGAATGTGTGTTGGTGCGCAGCGACGGCGAGGCGGTGGCGGTGAACCTCGACATTGAGCCGATCGAGAAACCCGAGTCGGTGCGCTGGATCGACCCGACCCACCCCGAAGGCTGAGAACTTGTGACTGACATCCGACTTTCCGTTCTCGACCAATCCGTTTCGCTCGCCGGCAGCACCGAAGACGCCGCGATCCGCGACACGCTCGATCTGGCCCAACACTGCGAGCGGCTCGGCTACGCGCGCTTCTGGGTCAGCGAACACCACGGTCTGCCGACCATCATCGGCAGCGCGCCTGAGATGCTGATGGCCGCCATTGCCGCGCGCACCACGCGCATCCGTATCGGCAGTGCCGGCGTGATGCTGCCGCACTACAGCGCGCTGAAAGTGGCCGAGCAGTTCCGCGTACTGGAAGCGCTGGCACCCGGCCGCATCGACCTCGGCGTGGGCCGCGCTCCCGGCAGCGACATGCGCACCGCGCGGGCGCTGAACCCGAATGCGCACGCTGCCGCCGATGACTTCCCCGAGCAGGTGCGCGATCTGCAGGCCTGGACCACGCTGCCCTCGCACCACGGCATCACCGCACACCCGCGCGGACCGCACGCGCCTGAAGTGTGGATTCTCGGCAGCTCGAACTACGGCGCGCAACTCGCAGCGCACTTCGGCCTGCCTTATGCGTTCGCGTACTTCTTCGTCGACGGCCAGGGTGCCGAAGAAGCGCTCGCGATCTACCGCCGCCTGTACCAACCGAGCAAGCGCCACCCGACGCCGCAACCGACGGTCTGCGTCTGGGCGCTCGTCGCCGACACCCATGAAGAAGCCTGCCACCATGCGCTCGGCCGCGAGCGCTGGCGCGTCGATCGGGCGCGCGGAGTGCTCGGGCCGCTGCAAGCGCCCGACGTGATCGCGGCGCGCGGTTTCAGCGCCGACGAATGGCCGACGATTGAGGCGATGCGCAGCAAGGCCTTTGTCGGCACTGCGGCGGAAGTGGGTGCGCAACTGCGTGCGCTCGCGAGCGAGTTGCAGCTCGACGAGCTCGTCGTGAACACCTGGGCCCATGACCCGGCAGCGCGTCGCAAGTCGTATGCGCTGCTGGCGCAGGAATTCGGGTTGCCGGGATGCAGCTGATCGATTTCGACCTGCGTGGCGAGTACATCACGCTCGACGCCTTGCTCAAGGCCACCGGCCTCGCGCCGAGCGGTGGCGTGGCCAAGCTGATGGTGGCCGACGGGCTGGTTCAGGTCGACGGCCGCGAGGAACTGCGCAAGGCCTGCAAAGTCCGCAGCGGGCAGGTGGTGAGCCTGCAGGGCACGCGCATCAGCGTGCGCTGAGTCAGGGCTTCTTCGCCGTCGGCTTGCTCGCCGCAGGCGGCTCGGGTTTGTAATCGCCGAGGCTGCTCTTGACCGGGCAGACCGACAACGCCGGGCACTTCTTGCACCCGACGGCGATGGCAATGGGGCATAGGACCATGGTGTTCCTCCGAAGTCAGTACACGCTGAAGCCCAGCATACGAGTCTTCGCAGGCGATGCACAGGTGCACAACCCTGCCGTGAAGCGCGGCATGATGGCGGGATGACGAGCTTGCTTCTGAACCCACCCATCACCGCACCACGCGATCTGAGCCAGGCCATGCGCGTTCGTGGCCACGCCGCATTGAGCCCGAGCGGCCTCCTCGAACTGTTGCCGGCCACGCTGCCCGAACTCGATGCGCTGCGCCCCTCCTGGGACGACCTGCCACCCGACGCCTATCTGCGCGACGGTGGCCGCTACCGGCGCCGCCGCCATTCGTGTTTTGCCGTCGAAGGTGACGCGGTGCGCGCCGTGCCGCACCGCGCGCACTGGCAGCCGCTCGAATACAACGCGCTGCACGGCGGGCTGGAGCGCTGGTTCGAGCCGATGCAGGCCAGCGTGCTGGCGCAGCCGGTCTGGTCGCGCCTGCTGCGCGCGCTCAGCGCGCAGTGTTCCACCTGGACCCGACCGCAGCCTTGGTTCGTCGAAGCGCACCAGTTCCGCATCGACACCACCGACGGCATCGGCCGCCCCACGCCGGAAGGTGCGCACCGTGATGGGGTCGACTTCGTCGCCGTGCTGCTGGTGAGCCGCGTGCGGGTGAAGGGCGGCGAAACCCGCGTCTTCGAAGCCGACGGCCCGGCCGGCCTGCGCTTCACGATGAGCGAGCCGTGGACCACGCTACTGCTCGACGACGCGCGTGTGGTGCACGAGAGCACGCCGATCCAGCCG
>JAYVTD010000523.1:0-3197 GCA_043774765.1 Rhizobacter sp.
TTCGTTGCCGGCCTGCGCTGCGTGCTGCGTGGCGAGCTGCCGCCGCAGACAGTGGACAGGGCGCGCGGCTACTGACGACTCACTTTCGCCCGAACGGCGCGCGCCCCTGCCAGTAGCGGATCATCAGGAAGCCGCCGAGCATGCCGCCCAGGTGGGCGAAGTGCGCCACGCCCGGCATCGCGCCCGACACGCCGAACAGCAGTTCGAGCCCGCCGAAAACGGCGACGAAGACCTTGGCCTTCATCGGGATCGGCGGGAACAGCGGCACGATCGTGCGGTTCGGAAACATCATGCCGAAACCGAGCAGAAGGCCGAACAGGCCACCCGAGGCGCCGACCGTCGGGTACACCGCGCCGCTGATCGCGGCGACCGCAAGCTGCGCTGCCGCGGCCGTGAGCACGCTGGCGAAATAATACTGCAGGAAGCGCTTCGGGCCCCACAGACGCTCGAGTTCGGCACCGAACATCCACAGGCCGAGCATGTTGAAGAACAGGTGCATCACGTCGCCGTGCAGGAACGCATAGCTCACCACCTGCCACGGCAGGAAGCCGGCGCCGAGCGGCCACAGCGCGAGCAGCTGGGTGAACCAGCGGCCGAGGAACAGGTCGATGCAAAACGCCGCCACGTTGATCAGCAGCAGGGCTTGGGTGACGGGGGGCATCGACGGCATGCGCGGGTTTCCGGGTGGGGCGAAGGTGCAGAGTCTAAGGGTCGGGTCGGGCGTGCCGATTTCAAGGCCGAGGGCTTCGCGCCGTATGGCAGAATCCGCCCCTCTACAACACCGGCCTCGGTGGCGAAATCGGTAGACGCGCGGGACTCAAAATCCCGTTCCGCAAGGAGTGTCGGTTCGATTCCGACCCGAGGCACCACGCTCTTTCTCTGCCCCTGCGACAATCCGCGGCGAGGAGCGTCGATGAGCACAACAACACCCCACTACGGCAGCGTCGAAGACATCATCGGCAACACGCCGCTGGTGCGTCTGGTGCGTGTGTCGGGCGCCGAGAACGCCGCGCGCGGCAACATCATTCTCGGCAAGCTTGAAGGCAACAACCCGGCCGGCTCGGTGAAAGACCGGC
Organism: Rhizobacter sp.; assembly: GCA_043774765.1. GTDB lineage: Bacteria > Pseudomonadota > Gammaproteobacteria > Burkholderiales > Burkholderiaceae_C > LMDS01. The sequence continues at coordinate 1,077 of JAYVTD010000523.1, forward strand.
CCGCCATCAGCATGATCAAGCGCGCCGAAGAGCGCGGCGACATCCACCCCGGTGACACGCTGATCGAAGCGACCTCGGGCAACACCGGCATCGCACTCGCCATGGCCGCGGCGATCCGCGGTTACCGCATGCTCTTGATCATGCCGGAAGACCTGAGCATCGAACGCGCGCGGACCATGAAGGCCTTCGGTGCCGAACTGATCCTCACGCCGCGCTCGGGCGGCATGGAATACGCGCGCGACCTGGCCGAGCAGATGCAGCGCGACGGCAAGGGCAAGGTGCTCGACCAGTTTGCCAATGCCGACAACCCGCGCATCCACTACGAGACGACTGGCCCCGAGATCTGGCGCGACACAGCCGGCCAGGTCACGCACTTCGTCAGCGCGATGGGCACGACCGGCACCATCACCGGCACCTCGCGCTATCTGAAGGAGCAGAGCAAGGCGGTGCGTGTGATCGGTGCGCAGCCGAGCGAGGGCTCGCGCATTCCGGGCATCCGCAAGTGGCCCGAGGCCTACATGCCGAAGATCTTCGATCCGACCTGGATCGACGAGATGGTCTACGTGAGCCAGGCCGACGCCGAAGACATGGCGCGCCGCATGGCGCGTGAAGAAGGCCTGTTCGCCGGCATCTCGGCGGCGGGTGGGTGCTGGGTGGCGCTGCAGATCGCCAAGACAGTGGAAAACGCGACCATCGTCTTCATCGTCTGCGACCGTGGCGATCGTTATCTGTCGACCGGTGTCTTTCCTGCTTGAAGGCTGCAATGGCTCATCAGTTCAACTATTGCCCCAACTGCGCGACGCCGCTGCAACTGCTGTCGCAGGAAGAAGACGGCGGCCCGAAGGCCCGCATGCGCTGCCCGGCCTGCGACTGGACCCACTGGAACAACCCGACGCCGGTGCTCGCCGCCGTGATCGAAATGGCCGACCGCGATGGCCAGGTGCTGCTGGCGCGCAATGCGGCGTGGCCGGGCAAGATGTTCGCGCTGATCACCGGCTTCATGGAAGCCGGCGAAACGCCGGAAGGTGGCATCGCGCGCGAAGTATTCGAAGAAACCAACTTGCGCGCCGATGCGCTGAAGCTGATCGGCGTCTACGACTTCCAGCGCATGAACCAGATCATCATCGCGTACCACGTGGTGGCGCGCGGTGAAGTGCTGCTCTCGCCCGAGCTGGCCGAGTACCGCTATTACCGGCCCGAAGACATCAAGTGCTGGCGTGCCGGCACCGGCTTTGCTGTGGCCGACTGGCTTATGTCACGCGGCATCACGCCGCAGTGGGCCGAGCTGCCGCCGCGGCCCGAGCTGTCAGCGTCCTAAAATCTGCGCAACACCCAAGGATCAGCGATGCATGCCCAGAAAGAACTCGACACGCGCGGACTGAACTGCCCGCTGCCCATTCTGAAAGCCAAGAAGGCGCTGACCGACATGCACAGCGGCGAGGTGCTGAAGGTAGTGTCCACCGACCCGGGCTCGACGCGTGACTTCCAGGCGTTTGCGCGCCAGACCGGCAACGAGCTGGTCGAGCAGACGAGCGAGAACGAAGAGTTCGTGCACTACATCCGGCGGCGCTGAGCGCCTCAGATGTTCAGAGTCTTGAGGTAGGCGCGAAAGCCCGGGCCGAGTTCCGGGTGGTCGAGCGCGAGCGCCACGTTGGCCTCGAGAAAGCCCTCCTTGCTGCCGCAGTCGTAGCGCCGGCCTTCGTAGCGGTAAGCGAAAACTTTCTCGCGGCGCAGCAATGCAGCGATGCCGTCGGTCAGCTGAATCTCGCCGCCCACGCCGCGCTGCTGCGTGGCGATCTCGTGGAACACGCCGGGGGTCAGGATGTAGCGGCCCGCCACGCCCAGGCGTGAAGGCGCGTCTTCGGGGGCCGGCTTTTCGACGATGCCGGTCACGTCGAGCAGGTGTTCGTTGATCGGCGTGCCGGCCACGATGCCATAACGCCGGGTCTGCTCGGCGGGCACTTCCTGCACCGCGAGGATCGAGACCCGCCATTCATTGAACTGCTCGACCATCTGCTGCAGCACCGGCGTGTCGCCGACCATCAGGTCGTCTGCCAGCAAGACGGCAAAAGGGTTGTTGCCCACCAGGCGCTGCCCGCACAGCACGGCGTGGCCCAGGCC
>JAYVTD010000524.1:0-3685 GCA_043774765.1 Rhizobacter sp.
TCGGGCTTGAAGGCCTCGGTGGTGCGGCTCGCATACATCAAACGGACCAGCATCTCGTTCTCCTTCAGGTCTTCTTGCTCAACAGGGACAGGAACTCGCGGCGCAGGTTGGCGTCTTTGAGGAAGGCGCCGCGCATTACGCTGTTGGTCATCATCGACTCGTCGTCCTTCACGCCGCGCCAGTGCATGCAGAAGTGGTCGGCTTCCATGACGATGGCCAGGCCGTCGGGCTTGACGCGCTCCTGCAATTCGTTCGCCAACATCGTGACCGCCTCTTCCTGGATCTGCGGGCGGCTCATGATCCAGTCGCAGATGCGCGCGTACTTCGACAGACCGATCAGGTTCGAGTGCTCGTTCGGCAGGATGCCGATCCAGACCTTGCCCATGATCGGGCACAGGTGGTGCGAGCAGGCGCTGCGCACCTTGATCGGGCCGACGATCATCAGCTCGTTCAGGCGCTCGGCGTTCGGGAACTCGGTGACCGCCGGCATCGGCACATAACGGCCGCGGAACACTTCGGTCAGGAACATCTTGGCCACCCGTTTGGCCGTCTCTTGCGTGTTGTGGTCGCTCTCGGTGTCGATCACGAGCGCGCGCAGCACCTCGTGCATCTTCGCTTCCACTTCGGTGCGCAACTCGTCGATCTCGCCTTCTTCGATGAAGGCCGAGATGTTGTCGTTGGCATGGAAGCGGCACTCGGCGCCGACCAGGCGATAGCGAATCCGCTCCGAGGCGGCCAGGCGCGACAGGTCTTCTTCGGTCCTGAAAATCGGTGTGGGGGTGTCGCCTCGCATCGGCCACTTTCACGGGTGATCAGCCGGCGAGCGTACCCCAAGCCAGGGGAATCGAAGGGCCGGCCGCAAGGCAGACCGTAGACTGCGCGCGGTGAATGCACCCGCCCCCTCGAATTCGCCGCCGCCCTCGCTGCCGCTGGCCCGGCTGCTGAACCACGCGGCCGATGCGGTGCAGGCGGTGCGCGCCGGCCGTTCGCTGAACCCCGCGCTGGCGGCCTGCCCGGCCGCGGCCCGGCCTGGCGCGCAGGCGCTGAGCTTTCACGCGCTGCGCTGGCTCGGTGCGGCGCAGGCGCTGCGCGCGCAGCTCGCACCCAAGGCACCGGCCCCGGCGGTCGATGCCTTGCTGCTGACCGCGCTGGCCTTGTTGTGGCCGGCGGCCGAGTCGCGCTACACCGAGCACACGCTCGTCGACCAGGCGGTCGACGCGGCGCGCCAGCGCGCCAAGCCAAGCGCCGCGTTCGTCAACGCCGTGCTGCGGCGCTTTCTGCGTGAGCGCGATGCGCTCGTCGAAGCTGCATTGCGCGACCCGGTGGCGCGCTACAACCACCCGCGCTGGTGGATTGACCGGCTGAAGGCCGACTGGCCAGAGCACTGGCAGGCGATCCTGGAAGCCAACAACGCGCACCCGCCGATGACGCTGCGGGTCAACGCGCGCCGAGGCACGGCGCTGGCCTACGTGGCCCGGCTCGCCGAGGCCGGCATCCCGGCGCATGTCAGCGGCCCGCAGGCCGTGACGCTGGCTGCGCCTTGCCCGGTCACGCAGCTGCCCGGCTTCACGGCCGGCGACGTGTCGGTGCAGGACGCCGCCGCGCAGCGCGCCGCACCCTTGTTGATCGGCCCCGGCCTGCCGCCCGGCGCGCGGGTGCTCGACGCCTGCGCCGCGCCCGGCGGCAAGACCGCGCACCTGCTGGAATTGGCCGAACTCGACGTGCTGGCGCTCGACAGCGACGCGCAGCGCCTGCAGCAGGTGCACGCAACCCTGGCGCGGCTCGGACTGGCAGCGAAAAGCGTGGCCGCCGACGCCGGCGACCCGGCGCGGTGGTGGGACGGGCAGCCGTTCGACGCCATTCTGCTCGACGCTCCCTGCAGCGCTGCCGGCATCGTGCGCCGGCACCCCGACGTGCGCTGGCTGCGCCGCGCGACTGACATCGACACCCTGGCGCAGACCCAGAGCCGCCTGCTGGCCGCGCTCTGGCCGCTGCTCAAACCCGGCGGCCGGCTGCTGTATTGCACCTGTTCGGTCTTCAAGGCCGAGGGCCAGGACCGCATCGACGCTTTTTTGCAACGCCAGCCCGGTGCGAAGCTGGCCATCAACCCGCCATCGCCCGGCCATCTGCTGCCACTGCCCGACAATGGAAGCGAGCACCCGGCGCCTGGGCATCAGGCGCCGGGTGACGGGTTCTATTACGCCCTGTTAGAGAAGACCTGAGGTTGACGGCCCCCATGCACAGCGCGGTTTCGGTAGACCCTGTTTCCCGGCCCCGCGCATGGCAGCGCAGCCGGCGGGGCGTTGCCATGCTGCTGCAGGCGCTGCTGTTGCTGGCCTTGTGGCTCGTGCCCGCGGCGCGCGCCGCCGACCCGCAGCTCGCCAGTTTCGATGTCGTGAGCAACGAAGAAGGCGTGTTGCTGACCTACGCGGTCAACGGCGAGCTGTCGCGCAGCGTCGACGACGCGCTCGGCAAGGGGGTGCCGCTGTACTTCGTGGCCGAGGCCGAGTTGTTCCGCGACCGCTGGTACTGGCGCGACCTGCGAGTGGCCAACGCCTCGCGGGTCTGGCGCATCGTGTACCAGCCGCTCACCTCGACCTACCGCGTCACCTTCGGCGGCCTGAGCCAGAACTACAACAGCCGCGAAGAAGCCTTCGCCGCGATCAGCCGCACCTCGCGCTGGAAGATCGCCGAGCCCGGCCAGGTGCCTGAAGGCAGCCGCCACTACCTCGAGTTCAGCTACCGGCTCGACACCTCGCTGCTGCCGCGCCCGATGCAGATCGGCATCGGCGGGCAGGCCGACTGGAACTACGCCGTCCAGCGCGTCCAGCGCATCAACTGACGGTTCACCCAGGCGCGGCAGGCAGCCCATGAAAAAAGCGACACGCTGGGCGTGGATCATCTCCACCGTGGCGGCCACCGGCACCGGCCTGGTGCTGGCGTTCCTGCTGTCGATCGCGACCAACAACCCGGCGCTGTACGAGCGCCACTACGTCTGGCTGTTCTGGGTCAACCTCACGGTCGCCAGCCTGCTGGTGCTGGTGATCGCGATCGCGGCGGTGCGCCTGCTGCTGCGGGTGCGGCGCCGCAAGTTCGGCAGCCGGCTGCTGCTCAAGCTCGCGGCGATCTTCGCGCTGGTGGGGGTGGTGCCGGGCGTGCTGATCTACACGGTGAGCTACCAGTTCGTCTCGCGCAGCATCGAGAGCTGGTTCGACGTGAAGGTCGAAAACGCGCTCGACGCCGGCCTGAAGCTCGGCAAGGGCACGCTCGATTCGATCGTCAGCGACGTCGCCGCCAAGACCCGCCTGGCCGCCGAGCGGCTGGGCGACACCGTGGGCGCCGCGCAGCCGCTGGCGCTGGAGCGGCTGCGCGAGCAGCTGTCGGCGCAGGACATCTCGATCGTCGGCGCCGCCGGCCAGACCCTGCTGACTGCCGGCAGCACCGCGGATCGCTGGATGCCCGACCGCCCTTCGCCCACGCTGCTGCGCCAGGCCCGCAGCGCACGCGCGGTGAGCGAGCTGGTCGGGCTCGACGAAGATGCCAGCGCCAACCCCGGTGCCGGTGCGGCGCGGGTGCGTGCGCTGGCCTACATCCCGAGCACCAGCTTCGCGCTCGGCGAAGAAGACCACTACCTTCTGGTGACGCAGCTGCTGCCGCCCGCGCTCGCCGCCAACGCGCTGGCGGT
>JAYVTD010000525.1:0-3624 GCA_043774765.1 Rhizobacter sp.
AGTCCGGCCAGGCGCCGATGACGAGGTCGGGCGAATGCATCCAGCGGCTCAGCACGCGCTGCACCGGCGCCAAGCCCAGCGCGGCGCGCACGCGGTTCAGACGCGGCGCGACCCAGCGATCGGCCAGCACGGTGTCACGCCGCTGGCTGATCGCCGCCGTGACGGCAAACGCATTGAGGAGGCGCTGCAGCAACTCGTCGAGCAAGAAGAGCACGCCGCGGCACGGGTGCCAGAGCTCGGGCCTCTGCAGCAGGCGCTCGAAGTCGCCGGGCGCACCCAACGGCGTGAACTCGATGCCAGCGCAGCGGATGCGCGGCTCGAAGTACGGCGACGCGATCATCTGCACCCGGTGCCCGCGCACCTGCAGCGCTTGCGAGATGGCGATGAAGGGGTGAACATCCCCGGCGCTGCCGAGCGCGCTGACGACAAACTGCCTGTGGCATTGTGAGCATTGCCGCCGGGCAGCGCCGCAGCCAGGGCTTGACTCGGGCCAGGAGACAGGCGCTGCAGGCCGCGCCGGATCGCCACGACCGCCGGTCGCGTCCCTGACATGGCGCACAGGGCAGTAGGATGCCCATGAAATCCCCATGCGCGCCACCCGATGCCCAACCACGCCAGGAGACCCAGCCCATGACCGCCCCCCACTTCCAGTCCGCTACGGCGCTGGCACAACTGCTGCGCAACGGGCGCCTCGGCGCGCGCGAATTGCTCGAGCACTATCTGACCCGCATCGACCGCTTCAACCCCGCGCTCAATGCAGTGATCTGGCAGGGCCGGGACGCCGCTCGTGCACGCGCCGATGCAGCCGATGCAGCGCGCATCCGCGGCGAGCCGATCGGGCCGCTGCACGGGCTGCCGATGACGATCAAGGAGAGTTACGACCTGGCCGGCGCGCCGACCCACTGGGGCATCCCGGAACTGCGCGGCAAGATCGCTGATGAGGATGCGCTGGCCGTGCAGCGCCTGGCCGCCGCCGGTGCCAACGTGTTCGGCAAGACCAACGTACCGATCCGGCTGGCCGACTTCCAGAGCTACAACGAGATCTGCGGCACCACCGGCAACCCCTGGGACAGCGGCCGCACGCCGGGCGGGTCGTCCGGCGGCGCGGCGGCGGCGCTCGCGGCAGGCCTCACCGGCCTGGAGATCGGCAGCGATATCGGCGGCTCGATCCGCAACCCGGCGCATTACTGCGGCGTGTTCGGCCACAAGCCGACCTGGAGCCTGCTGCCGATGCGCGGCCATGCGCTGGCCGGCATCCTGACGCCGGCCGACATTTCGGTGATCGGTCCGCTGGCCCGATCTGCCGACGACCTCGAACTGGCGCTGAACCTGATGGCAGGCCCCGACAAGCTTGAGGCGGCGGGCATGGGCCTGCGCCTGCCAAGCCTCGATGGCGCGATGCCCACGCTGCGCATCGCGGTGTGGAAAACCGACCCGATGTGCCCGGTCTCGGCGGCCGTCGCGGCCAAGGTCGACGCCGTGGCTGCGGCACTGTCCGCACAGGGTGCGACGGTCGACTTCGAGGCACGGCCGGCATTCGCCAGCGAGCACAGCCACCGGCTGTTCTCGGCCCTGCTGATGTCGGCCATGGCGGCGCGCTTCGGCGACGACGAGTTCGCCCGACTTGTCGCTGCCGCCGCTGCACTCGATCCGCGCGACCAGGGCGATGCGGCGCAGACCCTGCGCGCGCAAACCATGAGTGCGCGCGACTGGGCGCGCGTCAACGAAGGCCGCACCAGGCTGCGCTGGGCCTGGCAGCGTTTCTTCGAGCAGTGGGACTTCGTGCTCGCGCCCATCATGCCGACGACGGCGTTCGCGCATGACCACCGCGCACCGGGCGAACGCACGATCACGATCGACGGCACCGCATATCCCTACTTCATGCAGACCTTCTGGGCAGGGCTGCCGGGCGTGTCGTACCTGCCGGCGACGGTGATTCCCGCGGGGACGGGACCCGACGGTCTGCCGATCGGGCTGCAGATCATCGGCCCTGCCTACGCTGACCTGCGCACGATCGGCCTGGCGCAGCGCTTGGAACGGATGGGCTTTGCCTTCCGGGCGCCGCCGGGCTTCGACTGACGCCGCGGTCCCGTTGCTGCGCCGACTGCTCTGGGCACGCGCTCCGGGCACCGCGAAAGTTCGCAGCTGGGTCGTTTCAGTAAAGGGATCGACGCTCAGCCCTTCGGCTCGAAGCCCGCAGTGTTGAAGAAGATGTTTGGCTTCCGATAGATCGCAAGCAAGGTGCATCCCTCGTCGGTGTGCGTTTCGTGCATCGAGCCGGAATTGCGCCACACGAACTGGCCGGCGCGGCAAATGCCGTCATGGTCATAGAACGAGCCCTCAAGAACCCAACTCTGTTCTATCTCCGGGTGGCGATGAAATGGCAGCGTCGCTCCCGGCTCCCACTTCAACAAGACTGTCATCTCGCCCTCGGCCTCGTTTCGATACAGGACCTTCATCGAGATCTTGTCGAACTGCGACGGCTGCCACTCCAATTGCTCCGGATCGACGTAGGTCGAGCCACCGGGTGTCGGTTGAAGCTTGCCGGACAGGCGCTTCGTGCTGTGTGTGGTTTCCATGATGGGCACTCTCAGTTGGCGATTCAGTGAGCGTACGTCAGGCGTGCCGGGTCACGGCAGGCAACTCGAAAGCCGGATGCCATCGTCGTCTCTGCGGCGCGCACCGCTCAGAAGCGCTCGCCCCAGGGACGCACCTCGATCTCCCACGACCAGACGCTGCGTGGTTGGGCCAGCAGGTACACATAGGTGGCCGCAATGGCGTCGGGGTCGAGCTGCACGTCCTGGCCGTCATTCGGTGCACCGACCGGGCGAATCGCACCGTCGACGACGACATGAGCGACATGGATGCCTTGTGGCGCGAGTTCGCGCGCCATGCTCTGCGCGAGGCCACGCAGCGCGAACTTGCCCATCGCGAACGCAGCCGATTGCGCAAAGCCCTTGAGCCCGGCCGAAGCGCCCGTGAACAGCACCGCACCGTGCCGCTCCGGGAGCATGTGGCGCACGGCTTGCTGGGCCACACGAAAGGCGGCGATTGCAGTGACGTCGACTGCGCGCGCGACCGCTTCGGCGTCGACCTCGACGAAGGCTCCGCGCACGCGCTGGCTGGCGTTGTAGACGACGACATCAGGCGCGCCGCCAAGCACCCGCGCGGCCGCATCGAACAGCGCGCTGACAGCGGCCGCATTGCTCGCGTCTGCGACAAGTGGCGCGGCTCCGGTCTCGGCGGCAATCGCCTCGAGCGGCTCGCGCCGGCGTGCCGCGACCGCGACGCGCATTCCGCATTCGCTTGTGAAGGCTCGTGCGAGGCTGGCACCCAGTCCGGGGCCGGCACCGACGATCAATGCACGCCGGTACAGAGTCGCGGTCACGCGGCCCCCTGCGAGGCGAGGCGAGCGTTCTGCGGAAACATCGCCTGCTTCGCGTCGTTGTCCATCTCGGCCTTGTAGGCGTGCTGGCCCTTCAGCGCCTCGACGCGTTGCGCTGCCGGCCGGGCGTTGATTTGATCGAGAAGGCGCTTCACGTTGGCGAGCTGCTGCCACGCATCGGCGCCGAGCACGAAAGGCGCCGCGCGCGCCCAGCCCCAGCCGGCGTGTTCTCGGGCAGA
>JAYVTD010000526.1:0-8138 GCA_043774765.1 Rhizobacter sp.
TACGTGAAAGACTGGGGCGCCGGCCGGCCGGTCATCCTGATGAGCGGCTGGCCGCTGTCGGCCGACAGTTGGGACGATCAGGCGTTGGCGCTGGCCGACGCCGGCTATCGCGCCATCGCCTACGACCGGCGCGGTTTCGGCCGCTCCGACCAGCCCTGGTCGGGCTACGACTACGACACGCTGGCCGACGACCTGGCCTGCGTGATCGAGCAGACCGGCGCGAAGGACGCCACGATCATCGGCTTCTCGATGGGCGGCGGCGAAGTGGCGCGCTACATGTCGCGCCATGCCGGCAAGTCGGTCGTCAAGGCGGCGCTGATTGCTTCGGTTGTGCCCTTCATGCTGAAGACCGCCGACAACCCCGACGGCACCGAAGCGGCCGTGTTCGAAGACATCACGGGCAGCATCAAGGAAGACCGCGCCAAGTTCTTCGCCGGGTTCTTCAAGGACTTCTTCGGCGTGAACCTGCTTTCGCACCCGACCAGCAGCGAGCAGCTCGAATGGGCGCGCACCGTGTCGATGCAGGCCAGCCTGAAAGCGACGCTGGCGTGTGCCCACTCGTTCGCGACGACCGACTTCCGCCCCGACCTCGCGGCGTTCAAGGTGCCCACCCTGATCATCCACGGCACGGCCGACAAGACCGTGCCGATCGACGCTTCAGGCCGCGCGGCGGCGAAAGGCATCGCCGACTCGACGCTGATCGAATACGAAGGTGCGCCGCACGGCCTGTTCGCCACCGAAAAAGCGCGCTTCACGAGCGACCTGCTGGCGTTCCTCAAACGCTGAGTTTTTGGTCTGCGGGCGCCGACCCGCACAATCGGCGCTCATGACGACGTTCTTCGCGCGGGCCTTCGGCCCCTGGGTGGCGCAGGTGAATGCAAACACGCTGCGCGCCGACCTGATCGCCGGCGTGCTCGGCGCGCTGCTGGTGTTGCCGCAGGGTTTCGCCTTTGCGGCCCTTGCCGGCCTGCCGCCCGAGTACGGCCTGTACACCGCGATCGTGCCGTGTGTGATCGCGGCGCTGTTCGGGTCGAGCTGGCACGTGGTCTCGGGGCCGACCAACGCCAACTCGCTCGCACTGTTCGCAATGCTCGCGCCGCTGGCCGTGGTCGGCTCGCCGGCCTACATCCAGCTCGCGCTCGCGGTGACGGTGCTGGTCGGAGTGATGCAGTGGCTGATCGGGGCGCTGCGGCTCGGCTCCATCGCCAACTTCATTTCGCCCTCGGCGTTGCGCGGCTTCACGAGCGGCGCTGCGTTGCTGATCGCGTTGCATGCGCTGACTGACGCGTTCGGCCTGGCCGCGCCGGCTGCGCACGGCACCCGGGCCTTGTTGGTTCACCTCGGTGAGCAGTTCGGTTCGTTGCGACCGGCCGCGCTGATGGTGGCGGCCTGCACGGTCTTGGTGGTGGTCGTGGCCAGGCGTGTGCTGCCCCGCTGGCCGGGCATGCTGCTCGGCCTGGTGGCCGGCACAGTGCTCGCTTTCGGGCTGAACAGCGCCTCGCCTTGGCCACAGTGGGGCACCGTGGCGGTGGTCGGCAGCCTGCCGGCGATCTGGCCGCGCTTTCAGCTTCCTTTGGTGCAACTCGGGAACCTGCCCGAGCTGCTGTCGATCGCGTTCGCATTGACCATCGTCGCTCTCGGTCAGTCGATCTCCATCGCCAAGCTCGTGGCCGCGCGCTCCGGCCAGGCGATCGACGCGAACCGCGAGTTTCGCGGCCAGGGGCTGTCGAACATCGTCGGTGGTTTTTTCTCGTCGTATGTGTCGTGCGGTTCGCTGAACCGCTCGCTGCCGAACCTGGAGGCTGGCGCGCGCACGCCACTGGCGGCCGTGTTCGCGTCGCTGTGGCTGCTGTTGCTGCTGGCGTTCACGGCGCCAGTGCTGGCCTTGATCCCGCTTCCGGCGATCGCCGGGCTGCTGCTGGTGGTGGCTTGGTCGCTGCTCGACGTGCCGGGCTGGCGCCGCCTCTGGCACGACGGCCGCGACGACTTCGCGATCGCTGGGGTGACGGCGCTGGCCACGGTGACGATCCGGATCGAGATGGCGATCGTGCTCGGCACGATCCTGTCGCTGGTGGTCTATCTGCACCGCACCTCGCGGCCTTACATGCGCGTGATGGGCTTCGACAACACCGCCCCCGAGCGGCCTTTCATCGTGCGCGCCGACGTGCCGGCCGCGCTGCCCGAGTGCCCGCAGCTGAAGATGATTCGCATGGAGGGTGAGGTCTACTTCGGCGCTGTGCCGCACGTGGCCGACCAGCTGCGCGACATGCGCGCCGCCCCTGACGCGGCCAAACATCTGCTGGTGATGGCCAAGAGCATGAACTTCATCGACCTGCCGGCCGCCGAGCTGTGGCGGGCCGAGTTGCAGGCGCGCCGCGCTGCCGGGGGCGACCTGTACTTCCATCGGCCGCGCCCGCCGGTGCTCGAACTCTGGCAGCGTATAGGTTTCACGCAGGAACTGGGCAAAGACCACATTTTCCCGACCAAACGCATCGCCATCGCCACGATCTTCGAGCGCCTGGACCGCGGCGTGTGCGCGCGCTGCCACGCGCGGGTGTTCGAGGAGTGCGGCTCGTTGCCCCCGCCCGTGGCGCGTTGAAAACGGCGCTGAACAGCGGCCATGCTCGTCCTATGGTGACACGCTTGCCAGGCTTGGCGCGATTGCAGGACATCTGCGCAGCCTTCTATGCCGGTGGGTGCAGCCGCAATGAAGCGCGCGCGGCGGTGATCGACGTGATTGCCGGGCAGCTGCGGTGTTCGCGCGTCAGCGTCTGGCGTTTTGACGGCACGCCCGGTGCGCTCAGGCTGTTGTGCCTGGCTTCGACAGTGACGGGTGCTGAACTCGTCACCAGCGAACGCAGCCTGCTGGAGGCCGAATACCGCGACTACTTTGACGGGCTGGTGCGCACCGGCATGTACGTGGCCAACGACACGATGCACGACCCGCATCTGCAGGCGATGCACGAGAACTACCTGCTGCCGAGCGGTGTGCTGTCGATGCTCGACGCCGCGTTCACCGTCAACGGTCGGGCCTATGGCACGGTGTGTTGTGAGCAGACCGACCGGCAGCGTGAGTGGCGTGTCGGAGAAATTCGTGATCTGCGCGCACTCGTTGCGAAGCTGGCCCTGCTGATGGCCGCTGCCGGAGACGAGGCGCTGTGGGCCTCGCCTTCGCGTCCGATGACGCCGATCTTCCGACAGCCTCCGGAACCCTAGCCGTTTTTTGCCGGCCTTGCGCCAGCGCGTTGTGCACAGGTCTGGTACCTTCTGCCCAAGACAGATTATCAGGAGACGCGCATGAGCATGCCCGACCGCCATGGACGCGAAGCGGCCACTTTGTGGACCTTGGGCGAATCCACCGCAGTGCGCAGCACGAAGGTTTCGACATGAGCGTTCTGCACCAACGCTTGCGAGCGCTGCCACAAGCGCAGCTGCAGGGCATGCTGCGTGGCGTCGAAAAAGAGAGCCTGCGCGCGCGCCCCGATGGGGGCCTGGCGCTCACGCCGCACCCGGCCGCGCTCGGCTCGGCGCTGGCGCACCCCAACATCACCACCGACTTCAGCGAATCGCAGCTCGAGTTCGTGACCGGCGTGCAGGCCAGCGCGCAGGAGTGCATTGACGAACTGACCCAGATCCACCAATTCACCTACCGCGTGCTGAAAGAGCAGGGCGACGAGATGTTGTGGGTGTCTAGCATGCCCTGCGGGCTGCCGACCGACGAGACGATTCCGCTGGGCCTCTACGGCTCGTCGAACGTGGGGCGCGCCAAGAGCGTGTACCGCATGGGCCTGGGCCACCGCTACGGCCGGCGCATGCAGACGATCTCGGGCATTCACTACAACTGGTCGATGCCGGGCGTGTCGACCGAACAGTACTTCGACCTGATCCGCAACTTTCGCCGCCACTCGTTCCTGCTGCTGACGCTGTTCGGTGCCTCGCCGGCCTTGTGTTCGAGCTTCGTCGCGGGCCGTGAACACGAGCTGCAGCCGCTCAAGGGCCACACGTTGCACATGCCGCACGGCACCTCGCTGCGCATGGGCCGGCTGGGCTACCAGAGCGACGCGCAAGCGTCGCTTTCGGTCAGCTACAACAGCCTGGAGAGTTACGCGGCATCGCTGCAGGAAGCGCTGACCAAGCCATACCCGGCCTATGAAGCAGTCGGCATCCGCAACCCGGGTGGCGACTACAACCAGCTCGCCACCAGCCTGTTGCAGATCGAGAACGAGTTCTACGGCACGATCCGCCCGAAGCGCGTGATCTTCCCCGGCGAGCGGCCACTGCACGCGCTGCGCGAGCGTGGCGTCGAATACGTCGAAGTGCGCTGCATGGACCTCGACCCGTTCGAGCCGGTCGGCATCGGTGCATCGACCATGCAGTTCATCGACTTGTTTCTGCTGCACTGCCTGCTCAGCGACAGCCCGCCCGATTCGCCCGACGAAATCAAGGCGCTGGCGCGCAACCAGCAGCGGGTGGCGGCGCGCGGGCGCGAACCGGGTTTGATGCTCGAGCGTGGAGCGGGCGACGCGAGCCTGGAGGCCTGGGGCAGCGAGCTGCTGAAGGCGTTCGAGCCGATCGCGGCCACGCTCGACGGCCTGCACGGCGGCTCGGCCTACCGAGACACGCTCGCTGCGGCCGCCGCCACGCTGGCGAACACCGACACCGCCCCGTCGGCGCGCGTGTTGGCAGCGATGGCACGCGACTTCGACAGTTCCTACGTGGCCTTCACACGCGCCCAGTCGGAGCAGACGCGCAACCGGCTGCTCGCATTGCCTTTCTCGAGCGACACGCAGGCGAAGTACGCCGCGTTGTCGAAAGCCTCGGTCGAAGTGCAGATGAGCATCGAGGCCAACGACAGCTTGCCGTTCGAGATCTACCGCCAGCAGTACCTTTCGGTCGAGCGGCTCGGCGTGTCGAACCAGCGGGCTGCGGCGCTCGCGTAGCGCAGCCAGCGGGCCTGGGGTGCTGACGCTAGACTCACGCGCCATGAGCACCTTCACCCCCGTTCCCCTCGGCCGCAGCGACCTGCGCGTCACCCCGATCTGCCTGGGCACCATGACCTTCGGCGAGCAGGTCGACGAGCCCACCGCGCACGCCTTGCTCGACCACGCGCTGGCGCGGGGCATCAACTTCATCGACACCGCCGAGATGTATTCGGTGCCGGTGCGGTGCGAGACTTCCGGTTCGACCGAACGATTCATCGGCAACTGGCTGGCCGCGCGGCCCGGCGCACGCCGCAAGATCGTGCTGGCCACCAAGGTGGCCGGCCCGTCGCGCGCTTCCGATTGGATCCGCAACGGCAGCGCCAACGTCACGGCGGCCGAGATCGCCGAAGCCTGCAACGACAGCCTGAAGCGCCTGCAGACCGACGTGATCGACCTGTATCAGCTGCACTGGCCGAACCGCAATGCGCCGTCGTTCGGGGCGGTGTACTTCGACCCGTCGAAGGACAAGGAATTCAGCAGCATCCGCGAGCAGCTCGAAGCCTTCGCGGGCCTCGTGCGCGCCGGCAAGGTGCGCCACATCGGCCTCAGCAACGAAACGCCCTGGGGCCTGTCGGAGTTCGTGCGCCTGGCCGACGAGCTGGGCCTGCCGCGTGTGGCGACGTTGCAGAACCCGTACACGCTGGTCAACCGCACGGTCGACAACGGGCTCGACGAGATGATGTACCGGCAGGGTGTGTCGCTGCTCGCGTACTCGCCGCTCGGCTTCGGCACGCTCACCGGCAAGTACGACGCGGGCCTCGCCGGTGAGGGCCGTCTCGCCTTGTTCGAGTCGGTGCGCAAGCAGCGCTGGGGCCGGCCCGAGACCTTTGCCGCCGCACGCATGTACAACGAACTCGCGGTGGCAAACGGGCTCACGCCAACACGGATGGCGCTCGCGTTCTGCTACACCAACTGGCGCGTGGCGAGCACCATCATCGGCGTGACGACGCGCGCGCAGCTCAACGAGAACATCGACGCCTGGGGCACGACGCTTTCGCCGGAGTTGCTGGCGAAGATTGATGCAATTCGCTGGACCCACCGAGACCCGGCGCAGTGAAGCCGTGAAAAAGAAGGTGCACGTCAGCGAGACGCCGGCGACGCAGTTCCTGCGCGAGCACGGAGTGGTTTTCACGGAGCACGTGTACGAATACGTCGAGCACGGCGGCACCGCCGAATCGTCGCGCCAGCTCGGCGTGCCCGAGGCCGAGGTCATCAAGACGCTGGTGATGCAGGACGAGCGCAACCAGCCGCTGATCGTCTTGATGCACGGCGACAAGCAGGTCAGCACCAAGAACCTGGCGCGCCAGATCGGTGCGAAGTCGGTCGAACCCTGCAAGCCCGAGGTGGCGCAGCGGCACAGCGGGTATCAGGTGGGCGGCACGTCTCCGTTCGGCTTGCGCAAGGCGATGCCGGTGTTCGTGGAAGAGACGGCGTTGGTGCTGCCGCGCATCTGCATCAACGGCGGGCGGCGCGGATATCTCGTCGGCATCGAACCGGCGGTGTTGACGCGCCTGCTCGGCGCCAAGCCAGTCAGCTGCGCGCTCTGAATCGGGCCGCGCTTTTGCCGAGCGCAAAATAGCGGACCTTTTGCCTCGCCCTCGCTCACATGCAGACCCTGTACCCGGCGCTCGCCACCCTGGCGGCCTACCTGATCGGCTCGCTCTCGTTCGCCGTGATCGTGAGCCGTGCGATGGGGTTGAACGACCCGCGCACCTACGGCTCGGGCAACCCGGGTGCAACCAATGTGCTGCGCTCGGGCAACAAGGCGGCGGCGGTGTTGACGCTGCTGCTCGACGCGCTCAAGGGCTTCGTGCCGGTGGTGCTGGTCGATCAGTTCGGTGCACGTTTCGGTCTGGGTGAGGGCACGGTCGCGCTGGTCGCGCTCTCGGCTTTTCTGGGTCACTTGTGGCCGGTGCTCTTTCGCTTCCAGGGTGGCAAGGGCGTGGCCACGGCGGCGGGCGTGTTGCTGGGCCTGAACCCGTGGCTCGGCTTGGCGACGCTCGCCACCTGGGTCATCATCGCGGCGTTCTTCCGTTACTCGTCGCTCGCGGCCATCGTCGCTGCCGTGTTCGCGCCGTTCTACCAGTTGCTGATCTGGGGCGGCGGCCCGGCGGCGATCAGCGTGGCGGTGATGGGCTTGCTGCTGGTCTGGCGCCACAGCGCCAACATCCAGAAGCTGCTCAAGGGCACCGAAAGCAAGCTCGGGCAGAAGGCGGCTGGTGCTGCAGCACACGTGCCGCCTGCGAAACACGCGCACAAACATTCACACAACCATTCCCATAAACATCCAACCAAGCACGGAGAGAAAACATGAGCCAGGGCCTGCGCCGATTCCACGTCGGTGACCGACTGTCGGAGATGACGATCCACAACAACACGGTCTACCTTGCCGGACAGGTGGCCAGTGATGCCAGCCAGGACATCCGCGGCCAGATGACGCAGGTGCTCGCGGCCGTCGACAAGCTGCTGCATGAAGCCGGCACCGACAACGCGCACATCCTGATGTGCCAGATCTTCATCCGCGACCTGGCCGACTTCCCGGTGATGAACGAAGTCTGGGAAGACTGGCTCGCCCCCGGCGACGCACCCCCGCGCGCCACCGTGCAGGCGAACCTGGCGAAACCCGAATGGCGGGTCGAGCTGGTGGTGACGGCGGCCATCTGAACCTTTCGACGAATCAGCGACTGCTTCATTCATGACCCAACGTGTTCTCACCGGCATCACCACCACCGGCACCCCGCACCTCGGCAATTACGTGGGCGCGATCCGGCCGGCGATCGAGGCCAGCCGCGAGGCGGGCGTGGAGAGTTTTTTCTTCCTCGCCGACTACCACGCCTTGATCAAGTGCGACGAGCCTGCGCGCATCGAACGCTCCCGGCTCGAGATCGCCGCGACCTGGCTCGCAGCGGGGCTCGACACCTCGCGTGTGACCTTCTATCGGCAGAGCGACATCGTCGAAATCCCCGAGCTGACATGGCTGCTGACCTGCGTCGCGTCCAAGGGCCTGATGAACCGCGCGCACGCCTACAAGGCCGCGGCGGATGCAAACCTGGCGGCCGGTGCAGACGCCGATGCCGGTGTCACGATGGGCCTGTTCAGCTATCCGATCCTGATGGCGGCCGACATCCTGATGTTCAACGCGCACCGCGTGCCGGT
>JAYVTD010000527.1:0-5667 GCA_043774765.1 Rhizobacter sp.
TCAAGCACGTACTGATTGGATGAACACCATGACCATTGCCTTATCAGGACTTCCGCTTGGGGCCGCCTTGCGCGCCGCCTTGATTTCCGGCTTGCTGGTATTCGGCATGGCCGGCCCCGCTTTCGCACAGGACGGCGCACGGGCCGGCGCAAACAGCGACGGGGTGGTCACGGGCGACGTGCTGGTGCGCTTGCGCAGCACGGCTGCATTGGGCCCGTTGCTGGCCAAGTATCCGGTCGCGCTGGCGGCTCAGTTCGGCGCCCGACCGATCTATCGGCTGCGGGTGATCGGCCAGGCCGATGTGCAGGACACGATCGCCGCGCTGCGCGCCGAGTTGGACGTGCTCATTGCCGAAAAGAATGACCTGAACCGCAGCCCCGAGGCGCGCAAGAACAGCGCCTGGACGATCGGGCAGCCCACCGCCTACACGGTGCAATGGGCGCCAACGGCGTTGCGCCTGCCCGAAGCCCACGCCTTGTCCATTGGCGCCGGCACGCGCGTGGCCGTTCTCGACACCGGCGTCGATCAGGCGCACCCGGCTCTTGTCGGCCGCCTGCTCCCGGGCTTTGACTTCGTCGACTTCGATGCCGACCCCTCCGAGGTCGGAAGCGCCGTCACCCACATCGCCTTCGGGCATGGCACGCACGTGGCCGGCCTGATCGCGCTGGTGGCACCCGGCGCGAGGATCATGCCGCTGCGCGTGCTCTACGCCGACGGCGTCGGCAACGCGTGGGTCCTGGCCGAAGCGATGCTGTACGCCGTCAATCCCGACGGCAATCCCGCCACCGACGACGGGGCGCATGTCCTCAATCTGAGCCTCGGCAGCCTGGGCCGCACACGCATTCTTGACAGCGTGGGGCAACTCGCCGCCTGTGCGATTCCGCCTGTCGTGGTGGACCCCGTCGATGACTTCTCGGACCCGGGCTACAACGGCGACAAGGACCGCTGCAGCCTGCTGGGCGGGGCGGTGATCGTCGCGGCTGCAGGCAACGACGCCAGCGCCTCGCTGCGCGAGTACCCGGCCGCCGAAGGCGTCTATGGGCTGCTCGCCGTCGGCGCCAGCAACGAAGCTTCGCAGCTGGCCGACTTCAGCAATTTCGGCAGCTGGGTCGACCTGGCCGCGCCGGGCGTCGGCATCACCAGCGCAGTGCCTGGCGGCCTGTACGGCACCTGGAGCGGCACCTCGATGGCGGCGCCGCTGGCTGCAGGCGTGGCCGCGCTGCTGCGCGCGCGCGAGCCGGCGCTGACGCCGCGCGACGTCACAAGGCGCATGACGCGCCAGAGTGCCAACCTGTGCGGCACCCAGATGCGGCGCGTCGATGCCGCGGCTGCGCTCCAGAAAGCCGTGCCGCCCGCCACGGTTTGCCCCTGACACATCAGTCGATGCCACGAAGGTAACAAGTTCCATCTGGAGGTATTTCGCCACCCCGCTTGCGCTCTGTCCTGTGTGTCAACTCGATGACACGCCGCACAAGAAGCAAGCATGAAGCGTGTTCTCGTCTATTCGCACGACACCTTTGGCCTGGGCAACATCCGGCGCATGTTGGAGGTGGCCCGTCATCTGGTGCAGTCCTCGCCACACGTGTGCGTGCTGGTGGTCACGGGCAGCCCGATGTTGCATGCGTTTCGCATTCCGCCGCGCGTCGACTACGTCAAGCTGCCCTGCCTTTCGCGCAATGTCGAAGGCCAATACGGGGCCCGATTTCTGGACCTCTCGCTGGCTGCCACCGTGCGCCTGCGCGCCAACCTGATCCGCAGCACGATCGCCGACTTCGCACCCGACCTGATCCTGGTCGACAAGAAGCCGTTCGGCGTCGAAGACGAGTTGTCAGGCGCGCTCAGCGAGTTGGCCACCGGCGCATTGCGGCCCAAGCTCGTGCTGCTGCTGCGCGACATCCTCGACAGCCCCGAAGCGACCACGCGCGTGTGGCGCAAGAACGGCTGCTTCGAAGCCATCGAGGCCTATTACGACCAAGTGCTGGTGGTCGGCGCACCTGAAGTATTCGACCTGCGCCATGAGTACCAGTTTCCGCCCTTCGCCGCGGCCAAGGTCCAGTTCTGCGGCTACATCGCGCGCCAGCCGGGTCGACGCACACGCGACGAAGCGCGCCGCGAGCTCGGTGTGGCCGACAAGCAGCCACTGGTGCTCGTGACGCCGGGTGGTGGCGAAGACGGCCATACATTGATCGGCAACTACCTCGAAGGCCTGCACCTGCTGCCCGCGGCGCAGCGCCCGCGCAGCCACATCGTCTGCGGGCCAGAGATGGCCGACGCCCAACGTGCCGACTTGCACCGCGCGGCCGCGCCGATGCCCCAGGTCAGCCTGCAGGACTTCAGCGACGACATGATGTCGCTGATGGCTGCCGCCGACGTGGTGCTGTCGATGGGCGGCTACAACACGGTCTGCGAGCTGCTCACGCTGCACAAGCGCGCGGTGGTCGTGCCGCGCGTGAAGCCCGGCCTCGAGCAGTGCATCCGCGCCGAGCGCATGTCGGCCATCGGCCTGCTGCACATGCTGCACCCTGACCGGCTGACACCGGCCGCGCTGCTCGACGCTGTGCAGACCGAACTTGCAGCCGCCGCCGGCCCGACGCGGCATTCGCGCATGAAGTCGCTCGACGGCCTGGTGCATTGCACGGCCGCGCTGCTCGACCTGATCGGCCTGGCCCCCGTCAAGACCCCCGCGGCTCGGCCCGCGCCTGCACAGGCCCCCGTGCACCACAACGACTCCCCGACCCGAGGCCTGCCATGGAACCGACCCGCTTTCACCGCGACCGCCCACTCGGCGTCCTAGTCAAGATCTATCCCAAGCTGTCGGAGACCTTCATTCTCGAAGAGATCCTCGGCCTGGAACGATCGGGACTGCCGCTGCGCCTGTACGCGCTGGCGCCGGCCACGGATGCGATCACGCACCCGGAAGTCGCCCACGTGCGCGCACCGCTGGTCACGCTGCCGGCATTGACGCGCCGGCATGCAGCGGTTTTTGCGGCGCGCCATGCAGGTGTCTTTCGTGCCGCACCGCTGCGCTACCTGCGCACGCTGGCCGTCGCGATCGGCCGCGGCCTGCAAGGCGTGCAGGACTTCGTGCGCGCCGGCTGGATGGCGGCACAACTGCGCGACGACGGTGTCGAGCACCTGCACAGCCATTTCATTTCCTCGCCCGCCGACATCGCCGACCTCGTGGCGCGCCTGCTGGCAATGCCGTTCTCGATCTCGGCGCACGCCAAGGACATCTACCTGTCCGACCCGCGCGATCTGAAGCGCAAGCTCGAAGCGGCGCGCTTCACGGTCACCTGTACCGAGGTCAATCGCCAGACGCTGGCCGCCATCGCGCCACAGGCCACCGTGCATCGCATGTACCACGGCATCGATCACGCCCTGTTCCACCCGGCGCGTCGTGTGCTGGTCAGCAGCGTGCCGCTGATCGTCAGCGTCGGCCGGCTGCGCGAGAAGAAGGGGCTGGACGTCCTGATCGAAGCCTGCGCCAAGCTGCGCGCACGCGGCCAGCCCTTCAACTGCGAGATCGTCGGCTACGGCGAAGAGCACGACCGGCTGGCGACGCTGATCGCGCGCCTCGGGCTCGGCGCGCAGGTGCGCCTGGTCGGCAAGCTGGCGCGTGAGCAGGTGATCGAACGTTATGCGCGTGCGGCGGTCTACGTGCAGCCGGCACGCATTGCCGCCGACGGCGACCGCGACGGCATTCCCAACGTGTTGCTCGAAGCCATGGCGATGGGCGCAGCGGTGGTGGCGACGCGCGTCTCGGGCATACCGGAGCTCGTCATCCACGAAGTGAACGGCCTGCTCGTCGCCCCCGATGATCCGCAGGCGCTGGCTGACGCCATCGGCGGCTTGCTGCAACAGCCGTCGCGCTGCACTGCCCTTGCGTGCCGCGCGCGAGAGACGGTGGTCGCGTCGTTCGACAACGACCACAACCTGCGCCTGCTGCGCGGGCTGCTCGAGCGCCTGCCCGGAACGGTCACGCCCAACCTGACCCATGGCCAAGGTGCAGCATGGGGCGCGAAGTGAACGTTCCCCACGGCCCGGCATCGGCTGCCACCCGAACGATGCCCACCGACCTGCCCAGCGGCAGCTGCGTGGCCTACGTGATGAACGGCTTCCCGCGCCTGTCGGAAACCTTCATCGCGCACGAGATCCACCAACTCGAACGGGCCGGCCTGCGCTTGCGGCTCTTCGTCGTCAAGCGCGAAAACGAAGACATGGTGCACCCGGTGGTGAGCGCGATCCGTGCGCCGCTGAGCTACCTGACCGGTGTCACGTCGCTGTCGGGCACCACGCTGACGGGCTGGCTGCGCAAGAACCTGCCCAGCTTCGCGGCTGCGCACATGGCCGTCGCGGCAGCGCATCCGCTGCGCTACGCACGCACCCTCGCATCGACTGTCGCGCTGACCTGGCGCCACTGGCCGCGCAAGGTCTTCGTGAAGGAGTTTCTGCAGGCCGGCGAGATCGCCGCCCAGCTGCTCGCCGACGGCAGGGTGCAGCACCTGCATGGCCACTTCTGCCACGGCGTGGCCACGATCACCTGGTTCACGAGCCGGCTCACTGGCATCCCGTTCAGCTTCACCGCGCACGCCAAGGACATCTACCAGGCCGAGCTGAACCCGGGCGACCTGCTCGAACGCAAGCTCGGCGCGGCGCGCTTCGTGGCCACCTGCACCTGCGCCAATGCCGGCGTGCTGCGCGCGCGCCATCTGCGGCCTGACGAGGTGCACACGATCTACCACGGCCTGGATACCGACTACTTCTCGCCCGTCCGGCGCCCCGACACGCCCGAGGCTCCGATGATCCTGGCCGTCGGCCGCCTGGTCGAGAAGAAGGGCTTCGACCAACTCATCGCCGCCTGCGCCCTGCTCAAGCAGCAGGGCCTGCGCTTCGCTTGCATGATCGTCGGCGAAAGCGGCAGCGCGCGCGACAGCCTGCAGGCGCAGATCGAGCGGCTGGGCCTGGACGACACGGTGCGCCTGCGCGGCGCCGTGACGCAGGACCAGCTGCGCGACATCTACCGCGACGCGTTTGTCTTCGCGCTGCCCTGCCAGATCATGGAAGACGGCGACCGCGACGGCTTTCCCAACGTGCTGGCCGAAGCCATGGCGATGGGCGTGCCGGTGGTCTCGACCGCGATCTCGGGCATCCCCGAGATGATCGACGACGGCGTGCACGGCCTGCTGGTCGAGCCGCGCGATTCCGACGCATTGGCCACCGCCCTGCGCCGCCTGCTGACCAATGCGGCGCTGCATGGCCAGATCGCTGCCGCGGCGCGAACGCGCATCTGCGAACGCTTCGATTCACGCCGAACCACGCTCGAACTGCGTGACCTGTTCGTGGCCCAGCTGCGCTCGCGCCAGCGTGTGCGCGAAGGTGCAGCCGCATGAACCCATCGGACCGCTCGATCTGGCTGCAGCCCTGGGCCAGCCTCGACGACGCCGCGCTGCTCGCGCACTTCCGCGGCCCGCGCGGCGTGTCGTACTACCCGGTGGCCGACGCCGACGAAACACGGCCCGAGAAGACCGACGCGCTGCTGCTCGGCCGCTTCGAGTTCAACGGCGAAACACACACGCTGCCAGACCCGATCGACTGGCTGCACAACCCGAGTGCGGATGTCGAGTGGCACATCCTGCTGCACAAGTTCTACTACGCCGTCGGCCTCGG
>JAYVTD010000528.1:0-2349 GCA_043774765.1 Rhizobacter sp.
CCAGGGCGCCCGCGCGACCGAGATCGCCGCGGTGCTGGTGCAAGGTGGGCAGATCGTCGGGCGTTTTCAGAGCCTGATGAACAGCGGCGCCTGGGTGCCGCCCTTCATCGAACAGCTCACCGGCATCAGCAACCGCATGCTGCAGACCGCACCACCGGCGCGCGCCGTGATGCACGAGGTGGCGCGCTTCACCAAGGGCTGCCCGCTGGTGGCGCACAACGCAGCCTTCGACCGCGGCTTCTGGCAAGCTGAGCTGGAACACGCCGAGTGCGAGCCCGACGCAGCGCATGTGTTCGCCTGCACCGTGCTGCTGTCGCGCCGCCTCTACCCGCACGCCGACAACCACCGGCTCGGCACGCTCGCGAAGCTGCACGCACTGCCGAGCGCCGGGCGCGCGCACCGGGCGCTGGCCGATGCGGAAGTGACGGCACACCTGCTGCTGCGCATGCAGCAGGATGTGCGCGAGCGCTTTGCCGAAGCCTTGTACGAGCGCGAGGTGTCGCACGCATTGTTGGCGGCGATGCAGCGGGCCACTCGCGGCTCGCTCGGCAAGTGCGTGGAACGGGAACTTTCAGCTGCCGCGTTAGGCGTTGGCTACTGCTTGGATCCTTCGGTCAAACGGCGGCCCAGAGAGATGCCATAGGGCGCTGCGCGGCCGGCCAGCATCGGGTCGGCCGAAGGCTCCACGCCCTTGGGCAGTGCCGTCGGGTTGAAGGTGATGTTCAGGCAGGCGCCGCCTGCGTCCTCGGCCACCGAAGTGACCTTCAGCGTGCCCAGCGTGAGCTTCTTGCGGCCCTCTGGCAAGGGCACGGTCGCGTTGTCGAGCTTGTCGCCGGGCTGGGCGAGCTCCAGGTTGAAGTTGAAGGCCACCTTGCCCTCCTTGACACGCTGGCGCAGGTCGTCGACCAGGAAGTTCGGGCCCTTGGCCTTGGCCTCGTCGTCAGACAGGCCTTGCACGCCAGCCACCGGCTCGAAGATCCACTTGCCGAACTGCTTTTCGCCCTTGGCATTGACGAAGGCGAAGGCGTGCACGCCCCAATAGTTGACGCTGCCGAAGCTGGCCGGAACAGGCTGGCCAGCGAAGTAGCGGCCTTGCAGCAGCACCTCGGGGTTGGCGTCGACGAAGGCCTTGACCTTGGTTGGGTCCGGCGCCTTAGTAGCGGAATCGGGCCGCAGTGATTCCAGGCGGCCCAACAGCTGCGCTGGCGACGAGGCACCAAAGACCGGCGCTGAGATGTTGCCCATTTGCCAGATTTCGCCGCCGGGCAGGTTGAACTGCAAAGCCAGGTTGCGCTGGCTCTTGCTGTTGTCGGCGGCCTTGGGGTTGGCGCCGCCCACCGAGAAACGAACGATCACCGGCACGGCGCTGCCGCTGAATGCCGAGGCCACCGACAAGGCGCGGCCGTCTGCCGAGCCGACGAACTCGCCCATCGCGCAAATGCCCTTGGCGCCTGAGCGGCGGTAGCCCTCGTATTTGCTGTTCGCGGCCTCGAAGGCGTCGACCATCTTGCTCGGGTCGACCGGCTCGGACTCGGCGGCATGGGAGGCGGTGATCGCGCCGAGGCTGACACAGGCCGCTGCAGCGGCAAAGGAGGAGAGAAGCAGTCGATTCATGGCTTTCCTGTGGTGGTGTTGGACGCGTCGTCGCGCATGCCTGCGCACGCTCGTGCCGAGCTGGGTCGAGCCAGGCACGCGGGCGTGAGGATAAATGTATTCCGCCGAATGCGCAGACGGGCCAGACAAATGCAGGTGATGCCCCGGCATCGGCCGCTGGGCATGGCGCGCTGCTCGAAAAATGCTTCAGTGTGCAGCGGCCCGAACCTGCGCACTCGCTGCCTCGAGGTCACGCCACGCCGGTTTGCCGGGCGCGAAACGCTGCCGCATCCAGGCGGCAAGCTGCGCCACCTGCGCGTCGTCCAGGTTGTGCCGAAACGCAGGCATGAAGCCGATGTCTTTCGTGGCCGGCGCTTGGATGCCTTCGAGGATCACGCGCAGCAGGTTGTCGGGGCGCGTGCTGTGCAGGTTGCTGTTGAGCGCGAGCGCGATGTTCTGGCCGAGCAGCACCGGGCCGTCGCCATCGTGGTGGCAGGCGCCGCAGGCGGTGGTGAAGAGGCGCTGGGCCGGGCCGACGAGCCTGCGCTCCTGCGCCGCGCTCTGCGCGATGAGCGCTGGCGCCGAAGCGGTCTCGTTCGACGCTTCGGCAAGCGTGTTGAACGACGCCAGATAGACCGCCATCGCCCGCACATCGGTCTCGGGCAGCTGCCCGAGTTGCTGCACCACCGGCGCCATCGGCCCGGCAGCAACGCCGTGCTCGGCCGAATGGCCGAAGCGCAGGTAGCTGAAAAGCTC
>JAYVTD010000529.1:0-3267 GCA_043774765.1 Rhizobacter sp.
GAGAACCGGGTTATGCGGATCGGCGGATAGGTGAGCCTGGGGCGCCAATCCTTGCGTCCGATAGCGATCCATACCTTCGGTGGCATCTGGTCGGTGAGGCCGTGGAACGCCAGTGCCGAGGCGAGGCAGATGACGCCTTTGGGCACCAGCCGCGCCACCTCGGCCAGCGACTGCTGGGCATCGAGCGCGGCGTCGGGAAGCTGGTAGAGACCTCGGGCGAGCCGCACCACTTCGCCGGCTCGCTCCATGCGGCTGACCGTGGTGGCAGTGATGCCCGCCTCGCTGAACTCCGCGAGCCGCGTCATCCCCCGCCGCTTGAGCAGCGCCAGCGCCTGGGTGCGCTGCGTCGAGGTGTCAGTGGCGGGCATGGTATTAATCCTCGGGCGAATCAAATAAGTGTCCGAGGATTTATACCACTTTGGTGCGGTCACGAGCAACGATCCGTTCATCGACACTCGATCGCGGATTCAGCTGCTCCAGGGTGATGTTGCCGCCGAGGCGGCAGCGATGGCATCCCTTCACTCGATGGATTCCACAGCCACACCGGGGCCAACGAGTCGCACACCTGAAGGTACCCCCCGATGTCCTCGATGCCTGCTTGAACGACGAAGAGCAACGGTGCCGAACTCTCGCAGTCAGTCAGCGTCGCGCTGGCCAGCGCGCTCTCCGCACCCAGGTTGTACCGGAGCCCCTTCACGAAGGATCGCCCGTCCGCCACGAGCCGATCAATGAGTTGCTTCTCGAATCCGTTTTCGACCGGCAGCCAACGGCTTCACCAAGGCTTCTGCACCGCAAAGCATCACCGCCACCTACGTATCGCCGCCGCCGCCGGTGCCCACCGCGCTGACGCTTGCGTCGGGCAGCATCGTCGGGGGCCGCAGCACGCAGGGCACGGTCACGGTGTCGGGTAACGCCGGTGCGCTCGTTGCGCTGGCCAGCGGCAACCCGGCCCTGGTGAAAGTGCCTGCCTCGGTGCAGATCGCGGTCGGGGCCACCAGTGCCACCTTCCGCATCACCACCGCGCGCGTGCGTGCCAGCACGCCGGTGGTGGTCACCGCCGCGGCCAATGGCGTCAGCGTGAGCGCCACCCTGACGCTCACGCGTTAGTTGCGAGTCGACAAGTCGGCTCTAGACTTGCCAATGAACTGTGCCGACACCGCCTCTGCGACCATCCTGTACCTTGCACGGCACGGCCAGAGCGAATGGAACAACCAGAGCCGAGTCACCGGCCAACTCGATCCCGGCCTGTCGCCCAAGGGGCAGCAGCAGAGTCTGGCGCTGGCCGAATGCCTGAAGGACGAGACCCTCGACGCCATCTATTGCAGCGCGCTGCAACGCACCATCGACACCGCCGCGCCGACGGCAGCCGCCCAAGGGCGGCCCATCGTCTCGCTGCCGGCACTCAACGAAATCCACATGGGCGTGCTGCAGGGGCGGCACCGTGATGAACGTGACCCCGAGGCCCAGGCGCTGTGGACGCAGTGGCAGGCAGACGTGTGGGGGTCAAGGGTCCCGGGCGGTGAACGCTTCGACGAGTTCGCACGGCGTGCGGACTCGGCACTGCAAGGCATCCTGCGGCAACACCGGGGCCAGCGCATCCTCATCGTCGGGCACCGCGCAACCAACCGTGTGCTGCTCGGTACCTTGCTGGGCTGGCCGCACGAGCGTTGGGCCGAGATCAAGCTGCGCAACAAGTACTTCTACCGCATCCGGCCCGGCAGCCCGGCACAGATCGCCACCTTCACGCTCAGCGGCAGCAAGACGGGCGTCTGTACCGAAGGTCTTGTCATGTGAGCGCCGGCGCCGCGACGAATCGCCACAGGGCGTTGCGCGCGGCCAGGCCGACTCGGCAAGGATCTCGACCTGGTCGGGTCCGCAGCCCTGCACGCAATCCACTTCGTTCGTGACGCTCAATTGAACCTGCAGGTCCGCGGCGCGCGAATCGTCGCGCACGACGAACAAGATGTAGCCATGCGCGCCGCTGTCGGCAGCCGTCAACGGTGCCAGGTAGATGCCGCTTGACCAGTCGTCCGGGTCGTTGGGGTTCGCCGTCGTCGGCTCGAACGGGTCGACCCAGGCGCAGCCGGCTTCATGGCGCCGCCGCGACCGCATTGGCCATGACGGCGCGGATGTGCTCGCTGGTGACGCGTGCGCCATCCATGGCGACCGTCCGGGTCGGATACGGCGTGCGCACGGCCGTCTCGATCCTTTGCTTCAGCCGTTCGGGTGCCAGGTCATCGCCGTGCAATTCGTGCAGCAGGCCCCTTTCGGCAAACTTTCTGATCCGAAAGCCCTGCTCGCTGTTGCCCTGGTAAGGGTAGGCCAGCGCAGGTGTGCGCGCGGCCAGCACATCGAGCAAGGTGTTGTCGCCGCCCATGCTGATCGATGCGGCCGACTCCATCAGGCGCTGCGCAAAGTCGGCCAGGAAGGGCACGATCTCGACGTTGCCACTGCGCACGGTCTGGCGCAGCGCGTCGACTTCGGCTGCCGAGGTTCGCGAGCCGCAGGCCAGCAGAAAATGGTACTGCGGCATCAATGCCGCCGCACCGATGGCCGCCACAAGCAACTCGCGCCCGACGTTGCCACCGCCCTGGCTGACGAGCACCTGCGCCTTGCGCGGTGGCCGGGTCTGTGGCAGCGGCGGGCTGATGTAGCCCGTATAACAGAGCCGGTCTGCGATCTCGGGCGCGAGCGAAAACGTGTCGTCGAAGCGGATCACCTCGGGGTCGCCGCGCACGAATACCGTGTGGATGTGCTTCTTCACCGAGTCGACCATGCGCCGCTCGTTCTTGATCGCACGCGGCACCAGCACTTCGCGCACCGAGGTGAACACCGGCACCGGGCCGCAAGCCGCCTGGACGGCGCGCAACAGCGACATGATCTCGGCCTTGAAGCGCCGGCGGCCGAAAGGGTAGAACTCGAAAACCACGGCCTGGTAGGGCATTTGCAAGAAGCCTGCGATGGCGCGCGCACGCGCTGCCCAGACCGCGTCGATGTCGCCAACGCCATCGGGTGAGAAGAACTCGCCGCTGTCTTCGTCGTGCAGCAGCGTGGGCAGGCGCAGGCTCCTGAAGCCCGCGTGCGCTGGTGGCAGCGTGGTGTCGAGGCCGCCATGGATCAGGTCCACCTCCACGTGTGGCAGCAGCGCCTCGATGATGCGCAGGCTGCAGGTCAGGTGCCCGACACCGACCAGGCTCTGGCAGTAGTACAGGACCCGCTGCGACTTCATGCCGTGCACGCGCCCGAAGGCGACCCGGCGACGCCGGG
>JAYVTD010000530.1:0-5225 GCA_043774765.1 Rhizobacter sp.
CGGCGATGCTCGGCGCCTTCTTCATCCTCGACGACCCGATCTTCAACGGCCTGGCGATCTCGTTGATCTTCGGCATCTCGGTCTCGACCGTGCTGACTCTGGTCGTGATCCCGGTTCTCTACTTCGTCGCCTACCGCCACCGGCTGAGCACGCTCATCGGGCCGGCCGACGTCGATTCTTTCCCTCCCGCAACTGCAACCCCTTCCACTCAAGGAGAACTCACATGACTTCCTGGCAAATCGTTCGTCTCGTCGCCGGCACCTTCATTCTTCTGTCGCTGGCCCTGGGCATTCCCGGCAGCCCGATTTTCGTCAGCGCGTGGTGGCTCGCCTTCACGGCCTTCGTCGGCGCCAACCTGCTGCAAAGCGCGCTGACGAAGTGGTGCCTGATGGAAACCATCGTACGCAAGCTCGGCGCGCGATCAGAGGCGTGAACGTGAACCTCTGTTGCCCGTCCTGCGGCACCACCAACCGCGTGCCCACGGAACGACTGAAGGACCAGCCGGTGTGCGCCCGCTGTGGCGCCGAACTGATGGCCGCCAGCCCCGCAACGCTGAGCGACGCCACCTTCCCTGCCTTCGTCGCCCGCACCGAGCTGCCGGTGCTGGTGGACTTCTGGGCCGACTGGTGCGGGCCCTGCAAGACGATGGCACCGCACTTCGCCAACGCCGCGTCGCAACTGCCCGACGTGCGCTTCGCCAAGCTCGACACCGAAGCGCACCCGCAGGCCAGCGCCACGAACGGCATCCGCAGCATCCCGACGCTGATCCTCTACCGCGGTGGACGCGAAATCGCTCGCCAGTCAGGTGCCATGGCGGCCGGCGATCTGGTGCGGTGGGTCCAGTCCCGGCTCGCAGCCGTGGCTTGACGGCCATGCGCAACCCCGTGGGCCTGGGCTACGTTCAGGCGTCGACTGGCAGCGATTCGGCCTGCCAGCGCAGCATGCCGCCCGCGAGGTTCGCCACCTCGGCGAACCCGGCCTTCCCGAGCAGCACGGTCGCTTGCGCCGAACGTGCACCCGAGCGGCAGACGGCGACCACCGGCCGGCTCTTGTCGATCTCGCCGATGCGATCCAGCAGCTGCGACAGGGGCAGCAAGCGGGCACCGTGGATGTGCCCGAGCACGTCGGTGAATTCGTGCGGCTCGCGCACGTCGACGATCTGCAGGCGCCCGGCGCGCTCCAGGAGGTTGAGCGGCTCGATCTCCCAGACCCCGCTGAAAGTGAGGGTCAGCGGTGCCCAGGCCGGCTCGTCGCTGTGCGGCGCATGGCCGTCGGGCTGACCACAACGCAGGTTCGCCGGCACCGCAATGTCCATCAGCTTCGGATGTGGCAAACCCAGGTGGTTCATGTAGCCGGCGAAGTCGGCTTCGTCGACATCGCCACCGAGCCGCGGATTGAAGCGCTTTTCTTCCATCACGCTGGTGACGGTGATGCCGCGGTAGTCGTGCGCGGGATAGAGCAGGCAGGCCGCAGGGAGCGACAGAATCTGACTCTGGACCGAGCGGTACAGCCGTGCCGGGCTGCCCTGCTGAAAGTCGGTGCGACCGCAGCCGCGGATCAGCAAGCTGTCGCCGGTGAATGCCATGAGGTGATCGTCGAGCACATACGTCAGGCAACCGCTGGTGTGGCCCGGCGTGGCCCTCACCTCCAGGTGACGGCTGCCGAACAGCACATGGTCGCCGTGGCGCAGCGCCCGGTCGACGTTGGCCGCCTGTGCCGCCTCGGAGAGCAGGATGCGGCTGCCGCAGCGCTGCTTCAGCAACCAGGCGCCGGTGACATGGTCGGCATGGACATGGGTGTCCAGCGTGGCCACCAGCCGCAGCCCGAGTTCACGCAGCAGCGCTACGTCGCGTGGTGCATTCTCGAACACCGGATCGATCAGCACGGCCTCGCCAGCCTCACCCAGCAGGTAGGTGTAGGTGGAAGACGGTGGGTCGAAGAGTTGTCGAAAGATCAGCACAATCAAGGTTTCCGGGTAGACCCATCACTGCATGCGCAGTGTGCAATGTAAGCCGGCAAGAAGCGAGGCGCCCCTCAACGAGGTTTGAAGAATTTGTCGTGGATCACCATGCCGACCAGCATGGCGGCCACGAAAATACCTGCCGAACCCATGCCGTTGCCCAGGGCCACGAGTGCGGGCCCGGGGCAGAAGCCGGCGATGCCCCAACCCACGCCGAACAGCACGCCACCGGTCACGAGCCGCCGGTCGACGCTGCGGTTGGTCGGAATCTCCATCGCTGCACCGGTCCAGGACCGCCCGCGTCGCCGGGCCCGGGCGAAGGCCACGACGCCGAGCGCGATGGCGCCACCCATCACGAGCGCCAGGCTTGGATCCCAAGCGCCGGCAAGGTCCAGGAACCCCTTGATCTTCTGGGGCTCGGTCATGCCCGCCAGGATCAATCCGATGCCAAAAACCAGCCCGCTCACAAACCCGAAAAGATTGCTCATGACAGTGCTCAGAAGACGTGCCGGAGCACGAACACGGTGGCAAAACCCGCCCCCATGAAAGCCAGTACGTTGACCAGGGAGCGACCCGAAAGCCGGCTCAGCCCGCAGACGCCGTGGCCACTGGTGCAACCGTTGCCCATGCGCACACCGACGCCCACGAGCAGCCCGGCCACAACCAGCAACCCCGTGCCGACATCAACCGCTGCAGCGGGCATCGGCGCCACCAGGCGCCAGGCCCAGGGCGCGAGCAGCAGCCCGAGAATAAACAACAACCGGTTCACCTCAGGCCGGAACCTCGCCCCGGCCATCAACGCTCGCAGCGGGCTGGCCAGGATGCCGGCAATTCCGGCAATGCGGCCGTTCGCGAGCAGGTAGAGCGTCGTGGCGAGCCCGATCACCGCCCCACCCGCGAGCGAGGCCCAGGGCGTGAAGTGGGTCCAGTCGATGTTCATTCGATCTCCTTGCGCTGCCGCGGGGCGCGGGCAGCTGATGCGGGCTTGGTGCGGCCAGCCACCGCGGCCTGATCCCGGCAGAACAAGGCATAGAGGGTCTCCAGCAGCGTCAGGGCCGACGGTGAGGCGATGCGATAGAAAACGTTCTTGCCCTCGCGCCGCGTGGCGACCAGGCCCTGACCGCGCAGCACGCCCAGCTGCTGCGACAGCGAAGGCTGTTCGATCCGCGCAAGCGCGCCAAGCTCCGTCACGCTGCGCTCACCGCCGACCAGCTGACACAACAGCAGCAGGCGATCCGCGTTGGCCAGCGCCCTGAGCAGATGGGCAGCCTCGATGGCTTGCGCCTGAAAGTCGCCCGGCGGCGTCATCGCGACCGAGCCGGGCACAAGCGCGGGCGGCGAGGCCGTGCGCCGAGGGGCAGGGAAAAACGAGTTTGTCTGCATTTGATGTGAATCAAACTATTGTTAAATACATTGTAGATTGATGATCTACAAATAAGGCGACAAGACTGATCGGCACCCTCGGCAGGGTCGCCGAGGGTAAGTCCCAGGCAGGAATCCATTTGGCCTACTTAATATCCGTCTACTTGCATATTTATATACACAAGCACATGTTCACCGGGCACGAAGACAAGCTGAGTTCTCAAGAACATCGATCCGGACGCCTCGTCAAGGCGCCTGAAAACTTCATCGACCGGGAAGGCGTGCGCACCGTCTTCGGCGAGGCAAAGGCAGGCCGCCGCGACTTTGTGCGGGGCGCTTTTGCGGCGGCACTGGCGAGTGCGGCGGCACCGGCGGCGTTGGCCCAGGCCAACCCGGTGCCGGCCGGCGGCGGCGACACGAACATCCTCGAACTCCCTGCCCACAGCAAGGGCCTGGGCCAGCCAGTCGCCAGCGACGGCTACGGCAAGCCGTCGCGGTTCGAGTCCAACGTGCAGCGCCGCCCCAGCCCCGGGCTGACCCAAACGACGCAGTCTTCCGTGTCGTTCGCGCCGTTGCAGAGCCTGTTCGGCATCGTCACGCCCAGCGGTCTGCACTTCGAGCGGCACCACCAGGGTTGGTGGGACGTCGACCCGTCGAAGCACCGCCTGATGATCAACGGTTCGGATGAGAAGATGTTGAAGACACCGCAAGTCTTCAGCGTCGACGAGATCATGCGCCTGCCCTCCGTCAGCCGCTTCCACTTCATCGAGTGCGGCGCCAACACCGGCATGGAATGGGGCAACGTGGCGGTGCCGACCTGCCAGTACACACACGGCATGCTGAGTTGCAGCGAGTTCACCGGCGTGCCGCTGAAGATCCTGCTCGACATGGCGGGCGTGGATTACAAGCGTGGGCGCTTCGTGCTGGCCGAGGGCGCCGATGGCTCCGGCATGACCCGCACCGTGCCGATGGATCTGATCGAAAGCGGCGAAGTGCTGGTGGCCTACGGGCAGAACGGCGAGATGCTTCGGCCCGAGAACGGCTATCCGCTGCGCCTCGTGGTGCCGGGTGTTCAGGGCGTCAGCTGGGTCAAGTACCTGCGCCGCATCGAGGTGGGCGACCAGCCCTACGGAACGAAGGACGAGACGATTCACTACGTCGACTTGCAGCCCGGTGGCCTGCACCGCCAGTACACCAGCACGCAGGAATGCAAGAGCGTGGTCACCACGCCCTCGGGCGGCCAGGTGCTGCTCGACAAGGGCTTCTATCAGATCAGCGGGCTGGCCTGGTCGGGCCGCGGCAAGGTCAGGCGGGTGGACGTGTCGGTCGATGGTGGCCGCAACTGGAAGGCCGCGCGCCTCCAGGAGCCGGTGATGAGCAAGTGCCTGACGCGCTTCTCGCTCGACTGGACCTGGGACGGCAAGCCGGCCCTGCTGCAGAGCCGGGCGATGGACGAGACGAACCACGTCCAGCCCAGCTACAAACAACTGCGCGCCGTGCGCGGCACACGCTCGATCTATCACAACAATTCGATCCAGTCCTGGCTCGTGCGGGAAAGCGGCGAGGTCAAGAATGTCCAGTTGTCGTAGCGCCCTCGCGCGACCGAGCGGGCGGCAGACGCTGCTGGCCGCTTTGGGCTGGGCCTGCAGCATCGTTGTTCTGGTGGCGGTGGCCAGCCAGAGTGCCATGGCGCAGACCGCCTACCCCGGTGTCGGCCGGCCAGCGACACCCAAAGAAGTGGCGGCCTGGGACATCGATGTGCGGCCCGACTTCAAGGGCTTGCCCAAAGGCTCGGGAACGGTCGCCAAGGGGCAGGAGGTGTGGGAGGCAAAGTGCGCTTCGTGCCACGGTGTCTTCGGCGAGAGCAACGAGGTGTTCTCGCCTCTGGTCGGTGGAACGACAA
>JAYVTD010000531.1:0-7803 GCA_043774765.1 Rhizobacter sp.
AGACGCTGGCGTTCATGCGATGGCCTGGGTCTGAGTGATCTGGAAGCCGAGCACGGCGGCGCGGCGCTTTAGTGCGGCGATGGAGCGCTCGCGCTGCTGCTCTTCGTAACGTTGCTGGCCTTGATCGACGAAGGCCTCGCCACGGGTGAGCATGAAGTACACCATGCGTGCGAGCTTGTGCGCCGTGGCGGTATTGGCCCGAGGCTTGTTCATCCGGGCGCACAGTCTGCGGTAAAAAGCCCCCAGGGCCGAGCCGCTGTGCGACAGGCTCATGGCGGCCGTCTTGAGCGCCTGGCGCACTCTGTTGGCCGTGCGCCTGGTCTTGGCTGACAGCACCTTGCCGCCGCTGATCTTGGTGCCCGGGCACAGCCCCAGCCACGAGCAGAAGTGCTTGACGTTGGCGAAGCGGCTCAGATCGGGACCAATCTCCGAGAGGATCTTCATCACTGCACCAGCGCCCAGCCCGTTGATGCGCGTGAGGTCCACACCGGCCCAGTTGGCCATGGTCTGGCGGGCATCGAATTCGACGCGCAGTTTGCTGCCAGCCCTGGGGGCCTTGCCCAGATCGACCCTGCGTTGGCCCAACGCGCCCAGCAGTGCGTGCAGCTTTGCATCGCATTCGGCCAGATGCTTTGCGATCTCGTCGTACATTGCCAGCGCCTGACGCAGCACGAACAAGTGCTCCTCGCGGCAGTTGCCCGTCAGCGCCTTCGTGATTTCCTCGGCGCTGGCCTTGACCCGGCTGTGTCGGTGGCGGGCGAGCACCTTCGCGTCGCGCTCGCCTGCAACGATGGCGCGGATGATGGCCTGGCCGGTGCCACCCATCACATCGCTGAGTACCTTAGTGAGTTGGATGTTCATCTGCACCACCGCCTTCTGCATGCGCTGCACCCAACTGGCCTGCTCAATGAGCAGCACCTCGCGCTGACGCGCCACCGCGCGCACGACGCAGACCTCGCCATCGGGGCGCCACGCTGCGCGCAAAAACCCCAGGCTCATGAGCTTCTGCAACCACTGGCAGTCCTGCACGTCGCTTTTGCGCCCAGGCACGT
The DNA here is from genome assembly GCA_043774765.1 of Rhizobacter sp. GTDB lineage: Bacteria > Pseudomonadota > Gammaproteobacteria > Burkholderiales > Burkholderiaceae_C > LMDS01. Next base: position 1,053 of record JAYVTD010000531.1, read on the forward strand.
ACTTCATCTGCCGCGCATCGACCAGCCAGACCTTTAGCCCGCGCTGCTCCAGCACCTCGTACACCGGGATCCAGTACACCCCGGTGGATTCCAGCGCCACTGTATCGACGCCGCACGCGAGCAGCCAGTCGGCCAGCGCGTTCGGATCGTCGGTCATCGCGCCAAACTCGCACACCGACTCCTCGGCCAAGTGCCGCGGTACGGCCACCCAGTGGCTCGATGCGCCGACGTCGATCCCGGCTGCGTTGGGAAATACCTCGTCCTCTCGCTTGCGAACTGCCATGACTTCCTCCACCATAGTCGATGAACGGCAGCGCCATGGGAAGCGTCGAATTCGACTCGATCTCTCAAACGGGATGCGCATCGCTGCGCTCGCCACTGTCGCCGACGATTCCCGGACCATGCTCAATAGCGGGCTCACCGCACGGCGTCCGATAACGCCGTGAGCTCGCACCAATGACGTGTCGGTCATCTCGGCGCTGCCGTTCACCTTGTAGCGCATAGTCGTTTCTTCGCGAACGCCTGGCCCGGGTACGGGGTTGGGATGCTCAATAGAGCACCGACCGGGCGCCCTGGACGAACAGCGTTCGAAGATGGCCAGCTCCGCGCTCGCTCATGCCCAGTAATACGGCCTTGCCGCTGCTGGAGTGTTGGCGTGGAACGAGACCGGGCCCGGGCTGCAAGCTGCCTGCCGCGCTGTAAGTTCTTGGCGTCACCCGCCGACGCAACCCGTGCGGGTGCCGTCGGCGCTCCCATGCCTGGCACCTTCTCAATACGCTGGCAGGCTTTGCTCGGAGCGCTGCCACGCCTTGAGTGCGGCCGGCCAGGGACGTTTGATGCGGCGCCTTCTGGCGTGATGTGCGAGTGGTCGGGTGGTGTCGACCGGGGTCGTCGCTCGCGGTCCGAAGCTCCCGCAAAAAATATTTGGTCGGCCGGGAATATGCGGTGCAGGCACTCCGTCTATACCGATGTCCACCCAATGATCCGTACCGCGGCGCACCCGGTTGAAGGCGAACCCGCATCGCCGGCGTGTGCACTCCGTTCACAACACATCGAGACTGGAAACATCATGACGTTCAAGCTGACAACTCTTCGCTCGGCCACGATTGCAGCAGCCGTTGCTGCGTGCCTCGCTCCGTTTGCAAGTCAGGCGCAAGAGCGCGTGGCGGAGATCAAGATGTTCGCGCCGGAAAACGGACGCCGCGTCGGTGTCGGCGGCTTCGGCTGGTTCATTGACCTCGCCATCGAGTTCGACGTGCCGCTGGAACGCACCGGCTTCACCGGATTCCAGCTCACCGGACCGGGTGCGCACAACAACGTGGGGCCGATGCCAGGCACGTTCTCGCCGGGCCGTGACGACCGCATGCCGGGACTGATCGTCCTCGTCTCCACGGCCAGCATCGGCGCGCAGTCGTGCCAGAACGTCGCGAACCTGTTCAACCTCACCGGCGTGACCCATCGCGAGGCCGCGAAGACCGAGCTCTGGGACGCCTGGATCGTCGGTGCGCCCAACTTCGGGGTCAACACGGCGAGCACCGTGTATGCCGCCATCGCCGCGGACAAGGACCTCGATGGTGTTTTTAATGACGCGCCAAGTGTGCTGCCCGACGCCGATGGCAATGGCGTCTGCGACGAAAGGGACCTGAAAGCGTTCGGCCTGGCGTCGAACATCCGCAAGGCCAGTTTCTTCATCAACCCCTGAGCTGGCGGCTCGCCAGGTCGATCCAGCCCGTGATGCGCGTCGACGACGAGATCGTGGCCTGCATCCCCGGCCTGCGGCGTTACGCGCGCGGGCTGGCGAGCGAGCGCGATCTCGCCGACGATCTGGTGCAGGACACACTGGAACGTGCCTGGAGCAAGTTCTCGTTGTGGCAAAGGCGCGGCGATGTGCGCGCCTGGATGTTCGGCATCATGCACAACCTCTTCGTCGACCGCGTGCGCAGCCAGCGCAGCAGGCCGGAAGACAGCGCCGGCGACGACCTGCCAGAGGTGCCGGATCGCGCCACCCAGTCCGACCGGCTCGAGGTGCGCGACCTCGACCGCCTGCTGCAGCGTCTGCCCACCGAGCAACGCGAAGTGCTGTTGCTGGTGGGTGTCGAAGAATTGAGTTACCTGGACGTGGCCGTAGTGCTCGGCGTGCCCATCGGCACGGTGATGTCGCGGCTGTCGCGCGCCCGTGAACGTTTGCGCAACGAACTCGAAGGGCGCAAGGTGGTCAGCAGAATGCAGCGCGTGAAATGACGATCATGGACAACATCAGACTCACCTCTTCTGGCCCCGACTCGCCGATCACCGAAGCCGACCTGCACGCCTGTGTCGACCGGCAACTGACCGCGGCCCGGCATGCCGAGGTCGCGCAGTACCTGGCCACCCGGCCGGACGACGTCGCGCGCATGCACGACTGGCAGCAGCAGAACGAGATGATGCGTGGCCTGCTCAACCCGGTGCTCGATGAATCGTTGCCGCCGCGCCTGCAACTGAGGCCCGCCGCAACGGTCTTCCGGTGGCGTGGCCTCGCCGCCGGCATTGCAATCGCGGTGCTCAGTGCCAGTTCATCGTGGTTCGTGCGCGGCTCGATCGACAGCGAGGCGGCGCGCCTGGCTTTCACTGATCGTTCGCGGTCCGGCCAGGCCGTGGCAGCGGCCAGTGTCGAGCTCAGCGGCTTTGCGCGGCGCGCCGCCGTGGCCCATGTGGTGTACAGCCCGGATGTGCGCCGCCCGGTCGAGGTGGGTGCGGACCAGGAGCAGCAACTGGTGGCATGGCTGTCCAAGCGGCTCGGCACCGAGGTCAAGCCTCCCGGCCTCGCATCGGTCGGATACGAGTTGATCGGCGGCCGCCTGCTGCCTGGCGACAGCGGTCCGGTGGCGCAGTTCATGTACCACGATGGCGCCGGCCAACGCCTGACCCTGTACGTCACCCGCGAGGTGCCAAAGCTGGCTGGTCAGCCCGAGACGGCGTTCCACTTCGGCCAGGACGGCCCGGTCAACGTTTTCTACTGGGTCGACAAGAACTTCGGCTACGCCCTGTCTGGCGGCAGCGACCGGCCAGAACTGCTGCGCGTGGCGCACGAGGTGTACCGGCAACTGGCGCCGGGTTGAACAGAGCGCGCTCGTGCCCCGACTCCAACACTGAATTCTCACCACCTGACGTATCACCGATGACCACTCAACGACGCGACATCCTGAAATTCTCCCTGGCTGCGGCCGCGAGCACCACCTTGCCAATGGCCTACGCACAGAGTGCTCGCAGCGACATCGACCCACGCGACCGGGTCTTCATCACCAACGAAGATTCGAATACGCTGGTGGTGATCGACCCGCGCAGCAACACCGTCGAAACCACGATCAACCTGACCAGTTTCGACGAAGACCCGCGGCCGCCGTTCCGCTACGTCACTGCCGGGGTGGCACCAACGCACGCGGCAATGATTCACAAGCCGCTGTATCACGGCTGCATCGACGCGCACGGTGCCGTGCCTTCGCCCGACGGCCGACTGCTCGCCACCAGCGGGCGCGGCTCGAGCAACATCTATCTGATCGATGCGGCCGAGCGTCGCGTCATCGGCAACACCCCGAACCCGGCGGCCGGGCCGACCACCAACCCCGAGCGGCTTTCGAGCGGCATTCTGCTCGGGCGCGAGCCGCACGAGCCGACCTTCACCCGCAATGGCAAGGAGCTGTGGGTCACGCTGCGCGGCGAAGACCGCATCGCCATCCTGGATGTCGGCCGCGCGATCCGCCAACTCAGGGGCGCGGATGCGCCGGGCTCATCGGCGGTCCGCCATTTCCTGCCCACGCTCAATGGCCCGGCGCAGGTGTGGTTCAACCGCGACGGCACGCTGGCCTTCGTGGCCAGCCAGAAGGTGGCCAAAGTGGATGTCTTTCGGGTCAACGCCGGCGCCGACGGCCATTCGCAACCGCAGCGCCTGACGACGCTCGACATCAGCGCGCAGGACAAGCCGGGCTTCACGCCTTTCATGAAGACCCCGCCGGACGGCGCCGAGGTGTGGTTCTCGCACAAGCTGGCCGACGCGGTGTCGTGCCGCTCAACGGCTGAGGGTTTCGATCTGCTGGACAGCGTGCCGCTGGGCATGGGCGCGCGGCCGAACCACGTCGAGTTTGTGGCCAACAGGAACGGCAGCGTGGTCTACGCCAGCCTGGCGCGGGTGGACGACGGCGGGCCGGGCGGTGTGGCATCCAGCCAGATCGCCATCATCGACCGCGGCGCCAAGTCAGGCCAGCGCAAGATGGTCGGCAGTTTCTTCACCCACGGCCGCGAGGCGCACGGCCTATGGACCAACCCAGAGAACACGCTGCTCTACGTGGCCCACGAGCAGGACGAGTTGCCGGGCACGCCCGGCGCCGGGCAGACGGTCTGCAGCGCCTTCGACGTCAGCGACCCGTTCAAGCCGGTCTTCATCGCCCAGATTGCGCTTGGAGGTCTGGCGCTGCCCTCGGGTGTGCTGCGCAACAAGAAGAGCATCAACCTCGTCTACATGCGGGTCGGCGAGAAGGGCCAGACGGCATGAGACCGGCGCGCACGCGCGCAAGCACTCTGGCTGCGACCGCGCTGATCTTGCTGGTCGCCATCACCGCCGGCGCGGCCGCAGTGCGGCGCGCAGACACGCCGGCCGGCGCTGCGGCGCCTGCCGACCACGACCACGCCACGATGGCGGGTGCCAGTGCGTCGGGCGCCGCGCCGGACTTCGAGCGCGAGATGACCGCCGGCATGGCCCGGATGATGGAAGACATGCACGCGCCGGGCTACAGCGGCAAGGCCGACATCGACTTCCTGGCGATGATGATTCCGCACCATGCCGGCGCAGTTGACATGGCGCGGCTGGTGCTTCAGTACGGGCGTGACCCGGCGACCCGCATGCTGGCCGAGGAGATCATTGCCGGCCAGACGATCGAGATCGAAAGCATGACTCGCCGGCTGGCTGCGCTGCGCCAAGGCAACACCGCCGAGAGCGCGCGCGAATTCCCGGCCTTGGGCGGTACGCGCGGCCCCTGATCATCACGGCCGAACGTAGGCGAAGCCCTCTTTCTGACGCTGCATCAACTGCACCACGCCCGCGCTCACGTAGCCGATGTTGGGCAGCATGTCGGCGCGCGCAACCTTCTGGGTGCGCATCGTGTTCTCGCAGGCCACCACCGAAACGCCTGCGGCCATGGCTTCGGCCACGCGCGCACCGGCGGCCGACTCGAGTTTGAGCATGCCCAGGCCAGGGCCGTAAGCGACGATTTCGATCGCGGTCTTGTCGCGGCCGAGGTCTTCCTGCACGTTGCGTGCATTGTTCAGCGCCAGGTTCCACTTGGCAGGATCGGCATCGCTGACCTGGAACACCACCTTGTTCGGCTTTTGGAGGTCCAGCGTCTGGGCGCTGGCTGGGGCGGACAGTCCGGTCAGCGCAAGGGCGCACAGTGCAGCAGCAAGAAAGAGCCGTCGATTCGACATTTTTTGATTCCTCGAGCGAGTGGATTGGTGGGGCGGACAGAGTGTCCTACGTTAGACGGGCCGACACGCCGATTTATTCCAACCGACCTGGTTCTTGCGCTGCGGAATTACCCTGACGCAGCTTTCGAGTTTCGGTCCGGGCTCAGCGCCAGCCGACAACTCGCCGTTTTGTACGGCGGCTTCGAGCTCGGCACGCACCTCGGCACGCGTCGGGCCGATGGCCAATGGCGCTTTCGGGCAGCGCTGCGGGAACATTTCTCGCGGCGTCAACCCCGTATGGCCGTACGGCTCTGCGTGGGGCCGGTGCAGGTCTCGCGGTGGTGGGAACGTTATGCCCAGGCGCGGCTTGCCGGCATCGAGCGCGATCTGCCACGCGGCGCGCCGCCGAAGACGGTGGACGTGGCTCGGCTCGTAGCGCTGACCACGCAGAGCAAGCCCGAGGTGGCCACGCACTGGAGCACGCGCACCATGGCGACTGAGTTGGGCGTCAGTGCGGCCAGCGTCTCGCGCCACTGACGTGCCAACGGCCTGAAACCGCACCTCGTGCGAGGCTTCAAGGTCTCGCGCGACCCCAGGTTCGTCGAGAAGCTCGAAGATGTGGTGGGCCTGTACATGTCGCCGCCCGTGCACGCGCTGGTGCTGTGCTGCGACGAGAAGAGCCAAGTGCAAGCGCTGGACCGCACGCAGCCGGGGTTGCCAATGAAGAAGGGCCGGGCGGCCACCATGACGCACGACTACAAGCGTAACGGGACGACCACGCTGTTCGCTGCGCTCAACGTCCTGGACGGGCAAGTCATTGGGCAATGCCAGCAGTGTCATACCCATGTCGAGCGGTTGAAGTTCCTGCGTCAGATCGACCGCGAGACCCCGAAGGACAAGACGCTCCACCTGATCGCCGACAACTACGCCACGCACAAGCATCCGGCCGCGCAGGAGTGGCTGGCCAAGCTTCCGCGCTTCAACATGCACTTCACGCCCACCTCGGCGTCGTCGCTGAACATGGTCGAGCGCTTATTCCGCGACATCTCCGAGAACCGCTTGCGCCGAGGTGTCTTCACCAGCGTGCCCGAACTCGTCGCCGCCGTCGACGGCTACATCGCGCATCACAACATCAACCCCAAGCCATTCATCTGGACCAAGAGCGTTCGCGATATCTTGCAGAAGGTCATTCGCGCGAACAGCAACTTAACTGCCAACCTGATTAGCGACAAACCTCAGCAGCCCGAATGAACTGCGCGGGCCGAGGCGAGGTGAGACAAGCCGCACGCAGCAAGCGGGGCAAGATGCAGGCGAG
>JAYVTD010000532.1:0-6418 GCA_043774765.1 Rhizobacter sp.
CCTGCGCTTCGATCAGCGCCGGTGGCAAGGCGTGCGACTTGCTCGTGCCGTCGGCATCGCACATCGTCACGAAACTGCGGATGTCGAGCCCCTGGTCGCGGGCGCGCAGCCAGGCAAGGCACGAATCCTTGCCGGCGCTCCAGCTGATGGCGGCTCGAGTTTGCAGGTGCATTCACTGCTCCAGATGAGGGACCGCGATCCAGCGCGATTCGAAGCGCACGATACGGATCGCGCCACCGAACACGGTGACCAGCACCGCGTGCAGTGCCGGGTCGTCGCGCGAGCCCGTGGCGGCGATGCGGCCGCCTTCCATCACGACCAGGCGGTCGGCGAGCAGCGCCAGAGACAAGTCGTGCAGCACGCTCACGACCGCGATGCCGGCGCGCACCTGGCGCTGCACCAGCCGCACCAGGGCCACCTGGTGCGGCGGATCGAGGTGGGTGGTGGGCTCGTCCAGCAACAACCAGGGCGCGTCGACTGCGAGCGTGCGTGCCAGCAGCACGCGCTGCCGCTCGCCCCCCGACAACTCGTGCAGCCGGCGTTGTTGCCAGGGTGTGCATTCGGCGTCCAGCATCGCCTGGTCGACAAGTGCTTCGTCGGCGGCCGTCGGTGCCGTGAACAGGCCCAGCCGCGGCAGGCGCCCGAGGTGCACGACCTCGCGCACCGTGAGTTCGCCGCCGGCTTCGCCCTGCTGCGCCAGCCACGCCATCTGCATGGCACGCTCGCGCAGCGGCCATTGCGCGAGCGGTTTGCCGTTCAGCTGCACCTCGCCCGCATCGGGTTTTTGCAAACCTGCGAACACCCGCAGCAGCGTCGACTTGCCGGCGCCATTGGGGCCGACGATCGCCGTCCAGCCCGGTTGCAGCGCCATGCTGACATCCGCCAGGGCCTGGGTGCTGCCGAGCTTGACGCTCAACTGGTGAGCAGACAGCGATGCCGTCATGACACTCGCCTGCGGTGCAACAGCCAGATCAGGTAAGCGCCGCCCAACAAGGCGGTGAGCACGCCGACCGGCACCTCCTGCGGCGCAATCAGCGCGCGCGCGAGCACGTCGGCCATCAGCAGCAGCGTGCCGCCGGCCGCCGCACTCGCGACCAGCGTGAAGCCGTGCGTGGCCGGCGCGAACCGGCGCACGAGGTGCGGCGAAACCAGACCGACGAACGCGATCAGCCCCGACTGCGACACCGCCAGCCCGGTCGCCAGCGCCAGCGCCGTCACGAGCGCCAGCCGAATGCGCGGCAGCGCCAGGCCCAGGCTGAGGGCGCTGTCGACGCCGAGCGTCAGCGCGTCGAGCGTGCGCGCCAGACGCCAGCTCAGCGGCAGCGTGACCAACAGGCCGGTGGCGAGTGCAACGCAACTGCTCCAGCCGAGAAAACCGGTGCTGCCCAGCAGGAACGCCTGCTTGCCACGCAGTGCGTCGGGCGCGGCGCTCGTGACCAGGTCGTTGATCGCCGACAGCACCACACCGACCACCACGCCGGCCAGCAACAGGCGGATCGTCTGCTGCGCACCGCGTGCCAAAGCCAGCGTGAGCAACACACCGAACAGCGCGCCGACGAAGGCCGCGCCGATCAGGCCGAAGCGTGCGAGCGTGTCGGCGGTGGCGAGGCTGATCGCGTGGCCACCGAGCGCGCTGGCGGCCAACACCAGCACCACCCCGAGCGACGCACCCGACGCCGAGCCCAGAAGATACGGGTCGGCCAGCGGGTTGCGGAACAGGCCCTGTGCGACGGCACCGGCGAGGCCGAGCAAGGCGCCCGTCAACCACGCGCCGAGCGTGCGAGGTGCGCGGATCTCACCGATGATGAGCGCGCCGTCCGGGCCACTCCAGGTGCGCATCAGATCCTGCAGCGACCAGCCTTCGCTGCCGGCCGCCAGGCCCGCGAGCAAGAGCAGCAGCGTCAGCACTGCAAGGCCGAAGGCGAGGCGGCGGCGGCGCTGGCATTCGTCGCCCGACATCAGCGCGCTTTCGAGATCGCCACGAGGCAATCGGCCAACGCCAGCGCCGCTTCGCCCATGCGCGGGCCGGGGCGGATCAGCAGCTCGTAGCGGTCGAGCCCGAAGCCGCAACTGCGGCCGTTCTTCAACGCGCGCAGCGTCGACCAGCCGGGGCGCTTGGGCATGTCGGCGAGGTTGCGGTCGTTGGCCATCACGATGTCGGGCTGGAGGCGCACCACGTATTCCGGGTTCAGCTTCGGGAACGGCCCGAGCTCGGCCGGCACCGCGTTGGCCAGGCCCAGGCGCGCCAGCGTTTCGCCGATGAACGAGCCCGCGCCAGCGGCGTAAGGCGTGGCGTCGACCTCGAAGTAAACCCGCTGGCCGCGCAGCGCGGCCGGCACACGCTCGGCCGCCGTGCGCGTGTCGCGCTCGATGGCAGACCACACCCGTTCGGCTTCGACGGGTGTGCCCAGCATCTGCGCCAGCAGCGTCAGGCTGCGTTTCACGTCGGCATGGTCGCGCGCTTCGAGCACCAGCACTTTCAGGCCCAGGCTCTCGAGCCGGTCGATAACGCGCGCCGAGGCCGAGAGCAGTACCACGTCGGGCCGGAGCGCGACGATGCGCTCGATCTGCGCGTCGTCGATGCCACCGAGCTTGGGCAGGTCGATCACGCTCGCCGGAGCGTTCGAGAACCGATCCGTACCCACCAGCCGCGCGCAAGCACCGAGCGCACACACGCTCTCGGTCAACGACGGCAGCAGGCTGACGATGCGCTGCGGCGGCGCGGGCAACACGAGCGTGGCGCCGCGGTCGTCCTGAAGCGTGGTCTGCGCCAGCGCGGCCAGCGGCCACAACAGCGTGGCCAGCGCGGCGATCCGGGCGAACAGGTGCTTCATGCGGGGCCTCGTTTGATCGGCACTTCGATGCCGGCCACCATCAACGTCACGTTCGTGCAGGCCGCGGCGACCGCCTGGTGCAACCAGCCGAGCCCGTCGACAAAACCACGCGCCTCGGCCGAGATCGGCGAGACGCCCAGGCCGATCTCGTTCGAGACCAGCAGCACCGGGCCGCGTGCGGCTCGCAAGGCCGAGCACAGCGATTCGCGCGCTTCGGCCCACTGCGCCGCGGCCAGCGCCACACCGCTCACCGGCATCACGAGGTTGGTCCACCACAGGGTCAGGCAATCGACCAGCACCAGGCGGTGAGGTGCAGTGTGCTCGTGCAACGCGCCGGCCAGGTCGAGCGGCACCTCGAGCGTGGCCAGTCCGGGCACGTGCGAGGCGCGCTCGGCCTGGTGGCGGGCGATGCGGGCGCGCATCTCGTCGTCGAGCGCCAGCGCCGTGGCCAGCAGCAATGCCGAATGCCCGGGCCGCGCCAGCCACGCGACCCCACGCGCTTCAGCGCAGCGCGACTTGCCGCTGCGCTGGCCACCAAGGATCAGCTCATGCGCGGCCACGGGCAGCGCTCACAAACCCCGGCCGTCGAAACGCACGCCGATCCAGGCCTGACGGCCGAGCGCCTGGTAGTCGCGTGTCGGTTCGTAGTCACGCCCGGTCGCGTTCAGCAGCTTGGCTTCGAGTTGCCACTGCGGTGCGAAGCGCCAACCTGCGCGCAGGTCGAGCGTTTCGTAGCTGCCGAGCCGTTTGTTGCCGTCGGGCCGCGCGCCGACCGCGAGCAGCGCGGCGCCGAAGCTCCAGGCGCCGATGTCGTAATCGGCACGCAGGCTTTCCTGGTGCGCCGCGCGGCGGTTCAGGCGCTTCTTCGCATCGGTGTCTTGTGCGTCGAGCGCGTCGAGCGTGGCAGCGATGCGCAGGTTGCCGAAGCGGTGCGAGCCCGACAGCGTGGCACCCTGCATGCGCGCGTTGCCGATGTTGCGTGCGCAGCCGAAGGCATAGGCCGGGTCGGCCGGGCAGTTGGGTGGTGTCGGGTCGAACTCGTAGGCGATCAGGTCGCGCACACGGTTTCGGTACACCGTGGCGGCCAGTTCGCTGTCGGCGGCGCGCCAGGTCAAGCCGAGTTCGACACTGCGGCCGCGCTCGGCGGTGAGACTTTCGACGCCATATCCGGGGTAATAAAGCTCGTTGAAACTCGGCGCGCGGAAGGTGTTGCCGGCAAGGGCTCGCACGCGGATGTTCTTCGCGATCTCCATGCTCCAGCCGAGGCGTCCGGTCGTGTTGTTGCCGTAGACGGAGTTGTTGTCGTGGCGCACGTCGGCCTGCAGCACGTGCGCGCCGAACTGGCCGGTGTAGCCGAGCACGAGCGCGTTGTTGTCGCGCTTGACCTTGGCGACGTAGTCTTCGCCTTGGGCCTTCTCAGTCAGGTGCTCGTAGGCGAGCACGAATTGCTGTCCATACACCGGCGTCCATGCGTTCTGCCAGGTGAACTGGTTGCGCTGCGTGCGGTAGCGTGACTCCACCGTGCCGCCGCTGAGCAGGTCGTCGTCGTTGTGGGCGAGCTGCGCGCTGGTCGTCCACGCCGGTGTGATCACGCCGCGGTAGTCGAGCGAGACCACGTCGTTCTTCAGCTTGCCGCGGAAGTCGGGCGTGGCGTCCTGGTTGAAACCGTTGGAGGCGAGGAACTCGCTGCCGTCGTACTGCGAGTCGAGTCGGCTCTGGTTCCAGCTCAGGCCGATGCGGTGGCCAGCGGCCGGCGTGTAGCCGAGCTTGAACAAGGCGCTGTCGCGTTTGTAGCCATCGAGGTCGGGGTTGTAGTTGCCGAACTGGTCGCCCGGCTTCAGGGTCGAGATGCCGCGGCTGCTGTCGCGCGCCAGAGAAACGGTGTAGTCGAAACCCTGCTGCCCGCCGCTCACGCCGACGCCGGCTTCGTAGGAGCGGTAGGAGCCGACCGCCGCATTGGCGCTGATGCCTGGCGCGCCTTCGCCACGCTGGGTGAAGATCTGCACCACACCACCCACCGCGTCAGCACCGTAGAGGCTGGAGCCCGGCCCGCGCAGCACTTCGATGTGGTCGATCTGGGCCAGGCTGATGCCCTCGAATTGGGCCTGTCCGAGCGTGGCCGAACCGATGCGCACGCCGTCGATCAACACGACCACGCTGTTCGACGCCGCGCCGCGGATGAAGGTGCTCGAACTCTTGCTCGGGCCGCCGTTGCGCCCGAGCTGCAGGCCGGCCTCACGGCGCAGCAGGTCTTCGACCGAATCGGCGGTGCTGGAGCGGATACGTTCGACATCGATCACGACCACGTCGGCGGTAATGCGGTCGAGCGGCTGCGGTTCGCGGCTGCCGCTGACGACGATGGGCTGGAGTGTGGTCTGGGCCGAAGCAGATGCTGCGAATGCAGCGAGCAGGCACAGGCACAGCGGGCGGATGGCCGCCCGGGGCGCACGCGGCGCCGAAAGGTAGGAACTCATGAGTGGATGATCCGGAACAAATGCAAACCACCCGCTTCCCCGCGGGTGCCTGCGATATGAGCGCGGCCAATGGCCGCACCCGCGTGTTGGCCGGTATCCGGGCTGGCGGAACGACCCTGGCGACCTTCCCGAAAGCGCGAGCTTTCAGTGGTGTGTGCGCAAGAGCTGAAGCGGTCTCTGTGAAGAGGTTTGCTTCGTCCGCCGTACCGTTGCGGGGGCAGCGCAGATTCGGTCGCCACGCCTGCACGCGTGACATCCTTCTGCTTCCCGTTTAACTGTGTCGACATGAACGCCGACACGGGCACCAACGTCGCCATTGTAAGCGGAGGCGACGCCTACAATCTGCGCTCTCGCCACGCTAGAGCCCAAGCCATGTCGAAGATCGAAGCCCTCGCCGACCGGGTTGAACGCCTGCTGCTGCGGCACGACGAGCTGCAGCGCACCAACGCGCTGCTCGAACAACAGCTCGGCGCAGTGACCCACGAACGCGACAACCTGCGCTCGCGCCTGAACGCCGCGCGCAGCCGCATCGATGCCCTGCTCGAACGCCTGCCGATCGAGCCGGCGCCGGACAGCAACGCGCTCACCGAGCCCGACGCCACCGGGAGCACGACATGAAGCAGATGGAAGTCACGATCCTCGGGCAGAGCTACATCCTGGGCTGCCCCGACGGTGGCGAAAGCGCGCTGCTCGAAGCCGTCAACAACGTCGACAAGGAAATGAGCGCGATCCGCGACGGTGGCAAGGTCAAGGCGCGCGAGCGCATCGCCGTGCTGGCCGCACTGAACCTCGCGTACGCGCTGGCCGGGCGGCCGCCGGCGCGGGTGGCGGCCACCGCAGAGGGCGCTGAAAGCGCGGGCGTCGATGTCGACATCGACGCGCTGATCCGGCGCCTCGACCGCGCCCTCGGCGCCGATGGGCAATTGCTGTGAGCGGCGCTTCTCACGCGTAGAATAAAATTGTCCGTCGCATTCGCGTGAGCTTTATATTTCCTTGAACCGATGCTCTTACGAGCAAGGGCTTGGAACATCGCTCGGTTGGTGTGATCGTCTCGCGTCAGATGAACCCGAAGCCCGGCTGACCTCGCCCACCTGAACTGCCTGGGTTCAG
>JAYVTD010000533.1:0-6006 GCA_043774765.1 Rhizobacter sp.
TGCTGGTGTTCGCCGGGCTCGAAGTCATCGGCCTGCGGCGGGCTTGCGCTATCGTCGCTGCGTGACTGCACCGAGCCATGTTCCCGTTCCCGACCGCCAGCGCTTCGACCGCCTCGACGCGCTGCGCGCCGTGGCCATCGTGTGGATGGCCGTCTTCCACTTCTGCTTCGACCTGAACCACTTCAGGTTCATCACCCAGAGTTTCAACACCGACCCGTTTTGGACCGGCCAGCGCACCTGCATCGTCAGCCTGTTCCTGTTTTGTGCCGGATTCGGCCAGGCCATCGCGATGCAGCAGGGCCAGGGCTGGCCGCGCTTCTGGCGGCGCTGGGCGCAGGTGGCGGCTTGTGCGCTGCTGGTGAGCTTCGGTTCGTGGTGGATGTTCGGCAACCGCTTCATCAGCTTCGGCGTGTTGCACAGCATCGCCGTGATGCTGATCGTGCTGCGCTTGAGCGCGGGCGCCGGGCGCTGGTTATGGCCGCTCGGGCTGATCGCGCTCGCGCTGCCACTCTTGGTGCAAGACCCGTGGTTCGACACCCGCTGGACCAACTGGATCGGCCTGGTTACGCACAAGCCGGTGACCGAAGACTTCGTGCCGCTGCTGCCCTGGCTCGGCGTGGTCTGGTGGGGATTCGCGGCCGGGCAGTGGGTGCTGCTGCACCGGCGTCATTGGGTCACCGGTGCGTTGCCCGCAGCGCTGCAACCGTTCGCGCGGCTCGGCCGCTGGAGCCTGAGTTTCTACATGCTGCACCAGCCGGTGTTCATCGGTGTGCTGATGCTTGTGGTTGCGTTGCGCTGAGAACAGAATCAGGGCGCTGCAGCAAACGGGGCGGCCGCGGGCACCGGGCTTCGGTGTCAATCGGTTGTCACACGTTTGCGCTAGCGTCCAGCTGCTCTTCAGTCGAAGGCAGTGGCCTACCCAAGGAGACAAGACAATGAACACACACGCAGCGATGCGATCGCTTTTGCATTCCAGCTTGTTGGGCGCCTGCCTGACGCTGGCCCTGGCACCCGCCGCCCATGCCGACCAGAACGAACGCGGCAGCCGCGCCGAGTTCAAGTCGCCGCTGGTCATCGGCCACCGCGGTGGCGGCAGCGGTTACCTGCCCGAGCACACGCTCGAAGCCTATGCGCTCGGCATCGAGCTCGGTGCCGACTTCGTCGAGCCCGACCTCGTGGCCACGAAAGACGGGCACCTGATCGCCCGCCACGAACCGAACCTGATCGCCACCACCAACGTCTCGACGCTGCCGCAGTTCGCCGCCCGCAAGCGCACCGTGATGCTCGACGGCGCGCTGACCGAAGGTTTCTTCGCGCAGGACTTCACCCTCGCCGAGATCAAGACGCTGGGCGCGATTCAACCCGCCGCCGACCGAGACCAGTCGTTTAACGGCCGGTTCAAGATCCCGACCTTCGCCGAGGTCATCGAGTTCGTGAAGGACAAATCGCGCGAGAAGGGCCGGCCCATCGGCGTCTACCCCGAGACCAAGCACCCGACCTACCACCAGTCGATCGGCCTGCCGCTCGAAGACCGTTTGCTGGCCGTGCTCACACGCGCCGGCTGGAACCACCGCCATGCGCCGGTCTTCATCCAGTCGTTCGAGACCGCGAACCTGCGTTACCTGCGCACCAAGACCCAACTTCCGCTGATCCAGCTGGTCGATGCCGACGACGTGAACCCGGACGGTTCGCTCGCCTTCAACAAGCCCTTCGACAAGCCCTACGACTGGGTTGTCTCCGGCCGTGCCGGTCTGTTCAGCGACCTGCTCACGCCGGCCGGCCTGGCCGAGGTGAAGACCTACGCCGACGGCATCGGCCCGTGGAAGTTCTACCTGATCAGCTCGGCCTGCAAGCTCGTCAACGGGGCCTGCTCCGACGTGAACGGTGACGGCAAGGTCGACAATGCCGACCGCACGCTGCTGCCGCCGACCCAGGTGCTGGCGAACGCGCACAAGGCCGGCCTGCTGGTGCACCCGTACACCTTCCGCAACGAGCCGAAGCAGCTGGCGTCGAACTACGGCGGCAACCCGGTCAACGAGTTCCTGGCGTTCTACGAACTCGGTGTCGACGGCCTGTTCACCGACTTCGCCGACACCGCCGTGGCCGCGCGTGTGATGTACCTGCTGAAGAAGGATCCGAACTATGCGCGTTGCCTGGTCGACGACCGCTGCGGCCACCGCCGCTGAGGCGCCTGCGGGCTCAAGCCAGCGCTCGGTCAGCGGCCCAGGCCGCACCGAGCGCCAGCAGCAAACCGCTGGCCACGCGCACGCCGAAGCGCGGGCCGCCGGTGGCGAAGGCGACGACCACCCGCACCGCGCTGTTGGACGACAGCGCCAGCAGCACGCCCAGGCGCAATTCGCGCTCCGACAGGCCGCCGCCGGAGAACATGGCCACGACCGAGGCCACCGGCGCGTGGGCATCGGCCAGGCCGGCGAGCGCGGTGGTGGCGAACACCCCTGCCGCTCCGAAGTGCTCGCGCGCCAGCGCGGCGACAGACGTGACGGCGCTCAACAGCAGCGCCACGATCAGCGCCTCGCGCAGCCTGAGAGGGCGGCGCTTCGAGTCGTCCATCGGCATTGCGGCTGTGGTTGAAGCCGGCCCCGCGAACACGAACAACAGCGCACCGGCGCCCAGCGCGCACAGGAACCCGGCCGCGACACCCGGTGCCAGCGAGCTTGCCGCAGCGGGCGACAGGGCCACCGCGATCAACATCACCTGCACCCAGGTGGCGGCGCTCGACAGCTCTGCGGCGCAGGCCAGCATGCCGGTGCGGGCCACGTCGCTTCGGGCACGGGTACCGAGCGAGGCCACGGTGGCAGTGCTCGAAACGAAGCCTGACACGAAGCCCGACGCCGCCAGGCCGAAGCGCGGCCCGGCCAGGCGAAGCGCCACATGGCCAATGCCTTGCAGCAGCAGGATCAGCAGCACCATGGCGACGAGAGGGCGCGGGTTGATGCCGCCGAGCCAGACCAGCGGTGCGCTCGGCACCAGCGGCAGCACGACGAGCCCCAGCGCCGCCAGCATCAAGGTGTCGTGCAACTCTTCTTCGGTGAGCCACTCGGTGACAAAGCAGTGCAGGCGCTGGCG
Source organism: Rhizobacter sp. (assembly GCA_043774765.1). GTDB lineage: Bacteria > Pseudomonadota > Gammaproteobacteria > Burkholderiales > Burkholderiaceae_C > LMDS01. Next base: position 3,088 of record JAYVTD010000533.1, read on the forward strand.
CGCCGCCAGCAACACCGCCAGGCCGACGCCGCAGGCTGCCGCCAACGCTGGAGCCAGCATCGCCTGAACGCCGACGAGGTAGGTCGCGAAGAGTGCGAGTTCGGTGGTGAGGCCGGGGTCGCGCGACCGGCTCTTCAAGTAGGCCACGGTGGTCAATGCGAGCACGAGCAGGGCACCCGCGACCACGAGTCCAGGTTGCGCGGAAGCCTGCGCCAGGGCACCGCTCAGCGCGGCAATGGCGAAACTGCGGATGCCCGCAGCCCGGCGGTCGTTTCCTTCGCCTTTGCGACGTTCGCGGTCCATGCCGATCAGCAGGCCGCAGCCCAGCGCCACCAGCAGGCCGACAGCGGTAGGGTTCAGCACGGCCGCGTCGACCGGTCGCGAATCAGGCGCGCAAGCGCAGCGCGGCAGCGTCGATCTGCGCCTTCAGCTCGGCATAACTGCGCGTCACCGGGTACTGCGGAAACTGCTTGGTGATGGCTTCGGGCGGGTGGATGAAAAACCCGGCGTGCGCCGCGCCCAACATTCCGGTGTCGTTGTATGAGTCGCCGGCGGCGATCACCTGGAAGTTCAGCGAGCGCAGCGCGTTGACCGCGTGACGCTTCTGGTCGGGCTGGCGCAGCACGTGGCGGCGCACGAAGCCGGCGTCGTCGATCTCTAGCTTGTGGCACAGCAGCGTCGGCCACGCCAGCTGCTGCATCAGCGGCTGCGCAAATTCGTAGAACGTGTCCGACAGGATCAACACCTGGTAGCGGCTGCGCAGGTCGTCCAGGAATGCGCGCGCGCCCTCCATCGGGCCCATGCCCGCGATCACATTCTGGATGTCGGCGAGTTTCAGCTTGTGCTGTGCCAGCAGGCCGATGCGGAAGTTCATCAGCTTGTCGTAGTCGGGCTCGTCGCGCGTGGTGCGGGCGAGCTCGGGGATGCCGCTGCGTTTGGAGAATTCGATCCAGATCTCGGGCACGAGCACGCCTTCGAGGTCGAGGCAGATCATTTGCATGGCGGCGGTCTCCGGATAGCGCTGGGGTGGGGGCGGCGCGCATCGTACCTGACGGGCTGGGGCTACCATCGGCGCCATGAGCAAACAGATTCTTTTCGGCTTCCATGCCGTGACGGTGCGCCTGAAGTCGGCGCCGAAGTCGGTGATCGAGATCCACGTCGAAACCACGCGCCGCGACCAGCGCATGCGCCAGTTCGTCGAGCGCGCCCGCGACGCCGGGACCAAGCTGATCGACAGCGACGACGATCGGCTGCAAAAGCTGTGTGGCTCGCACCGACACCAGGGCGTGGTGGCGCGGGTCGAGATGATGGCGATCAGCCACTCGCTCGACGACACGCTCGACGCGGTGCAGGGCCCGGTGCTGCTGCTGGTGCTCGACGGCATCACCGACCCGCACAACCTGGGCGCCTGCCTGCGCGTGGCCGACGGTGCGGGAGCCCATGCGGTGATCGCGCCGAAGGACCACGCGGTCGGCATCAACGCCACGGTATCGAAGGTGGCCAGCGGCGCCGCCGACACGGTGCCGTATTTCATGGTGACGAACCTGGCGCGCACGCTGAACGAACTGAAGGAGCGCGACATCCGCGTCATCGGCACCTCCGACGACGCGCAACAATCCTTGTACGACCTCGACCTGACCGGCCCGGTCGCGCTCGTGCTCGGGGCCGAAGGCACGGGCATGCGCCAGCTCACCGGCAAGACCTGCGACGAACTCGTGCGCCTGCCGATGGCCGGCGCGGTCGAGAGCCTGAACGTCTCTGTCGCCAGCGGCGTGTGCCTGTACGAAGCGGTGCGCCAGCGAATCAAATCTGCCGCATGAACAACCGGAGTTCCCCATGCCTGTTATCGATGTCAAACACCCGCTCGTCAAACACAAGGTCGGGCTGCTGCGCGAAGACGAGATCTCGACCAAGAAGTTTCGCGAGCTGACGAACGAGCTGGCGCGTTTGCTGGCGTACGAGGCCACCGCCGATTTCCCGCTCGAGAAGACCACCGTGCAGTGCTGGAGCGGGCCGACCGAGGTGGAGCAGATCAGCGGCAAGAAGGTGACCGTGGTGCCGATCCTGCGCGCCGGGCTGGGCATGCTCGACGGGGTGCTCGACATGATCCCGAGTGCCAAGGTCAGCGTGGTGGGCCTGAGCCGCAACCACGAAACGCTTCTGCCGGAAAACTACTTCGAAAAGTTCGTCGGCAAGCTCGACGAGCGCACTGCGATCATCATCGACCCGATGCTCGCGACCGCGGGCTCGATGATCGCGACCGTGGCTTTGCTGAAAGCTCGCGGCTGCAAGGACATCCGCGCGCTCGTGCTCGTGGCCGCGCCCGAGGGCGTGCAAGCGCTGAACAATGCGCACCCCGACGTGCGCTGCTGGACGGCCGCGATCGACAGCCACTTGAACGACGTGGGTTACATCATCCCGGGCCTGGGCGACGCGGGCGACAAGATCTTCGGAACCAAGTGAGACCGGGCGCCGCACGACGCATCTCTTCACCAAAATTAACGCGGCCTGTCTTGCCTCTGACACAAGACGCTTCTAGTCTTGGGGCATGAATGATTCGTTGTTCGTCTCGCGCCTTCGCGGCGCCCCATCGCCCGTCACTGCGGCTGAAACTCAGCGTCCGTTTCGTTTGTGGATGACCGGCAGCCTCGCGGTCGTGATGGCGGCATTGGTTCCGGTGCGAGACCTGCCCGACGGCGAGCGCAGCAGTTCGATGCGCGTGCTGCGCCACAGCCCTTTCGGCGTCAACGAGACCGTGCTGCGGATAGAACAGTCCGCGCGCCAGCACGGCTTGTCGGTGCTCGCGCGCATCGACGGCTCGCGCCCGGTGATCGTGCTCGCATCGTCGGTGGGTGGCACGCTGGTCGTCATGGACGGCGCCACCTCGGCGCTCGACGTGCCGCTGAGCGTGATGGTGCG
>JAYVTD010000534.1:0-2997 GCA_043774765.1 Rhizobacter sp.
GATGGGCGCGCTGCCGATTGCGCTGGGCCTGGGTGCTGGCGCCGAGTTGCGCCAGCCTCTCGGGTTGGCGGTGGTCGGCGGGCTGGTGTTCTCGCAGGCGATCACGCTCTACATCACGCCGGTGATCTACCTGGCCCTCGACCGCTTCAGCGGCAAGGGCCCGGTCACGACGGCCGAAGGCGCCGTGCTGATCGCCGAAAAATCAGTGTAGGTGCGTGCCGACGGGCGCGGTGTTCATCACCGTGAAGACCGGCTGGTCGACGGTGCTGGCTTTGATCTCGGTCTCGGTTGCTGCGCGCACATCGCGCACGACCAGGTCGAGGTGCAGCGCGATGCCGGCGAGCGGGTGGTTGCCGTCGAGCACCACGTGGCTCTCGTAGACCTCGGTCACGGTGTAGGCCAGGTCGGGCGGCATGCCCTGGGTGGTGGCTCCTTCGGGCACGCCGTCGAACTGCATGCCGACGTCGAGTTCATCGGGGAACAGCGAGCGGTCCTCGAAAAAAACGAGCTCGGAGTTGTAATCGCCGAACGCGTGCTCGGGCTCAAGGTGTAATGACGCCTCGAAGCCGATGGTCTGGTCGATCAGGGCCTCTTCGACCCGGGCGAGAAGGTCGTCGCCGCCGACGAAGAATTCGACCGGATCTTCGAGTTCGTCGATCGCATTGCCTTGGGCATCTTGAAGTTGCCAGGTCAGGCTGACGACACATGGAACGGTGATGAGCATCACAAGATCATCGCACAATCACTTCATGGACATCACTCGAGCCACGCCCTTGCTCGGCGGCATTTCACCGCAGACTTTCATGCGCCGGCACTGGCAAAAGAAGCCGCTGCTGGTCCGCCAGGCCGTGCCCGGCGGGCTGGCACTTCTGAGCCGCACGGAGCTTTTCGACGTGGCCGCGCGCGACGATGTCGAGTCGCGCCTGATCGTGCGAGACGCGGGCGCCTGGTCGCTGCGCCACGGCCCGTTCAAGCGCCGCGCGATCCCGAGCCTCCAGCGCAGCGGCTGGACGCTGCTGGTGCAGGGTCTGGACCTGCACCTCGCCGCTGCGCACACGCTGCTCCAGCGTTTTCGCTTCGTGCCCGACGCGCGGCTCGACGACCTGATGCTGTCGTACGCGAGCGATGGCGGCGGTGTCGGCCCGCACGTCGATTCCTACGATGTGGTCCTGCTGCAAGTGCAGGGCCGGCGCCGCTGGCGCATCGGCCGGGCCAGGGACAAGGCTCTGGTCGCCAATGTGCCGCTGAAGATCCTTGCGCACTTCGAGCCCGAAGGGGAATGGCTGCTCGAACCCGGCGACATGCTCTACCTGCCGCCCGGCTGGGCCCACGACGGTGTGGCCGAGGGCGAGTGCCTGACCGCATCGATCGGCTTTCGGGCGCCGGGCCGCGAGCAGATCGGCCGCGAGCTTTTGCAGCGCCTGCTCGATGACGCCGAAGCGGTGTCCGAAGAGGTTCTGTACCGCGACCCGAAACAGGCGGCAACGACCGAGCCCGGGCGAATCCCGGCCGAGTTGCGCGCTTTTGCGCTCGAGGCGATGGCACGCACGCTCGCCGATGAGCGTGGGCTCGACTGCACGCTCGGCGAAGTGCTCAGCGAGCCCAAACCCGGCGTCTGGTTCGACCCGCCCGCGGCTGCGCCCGGCGCGCAGGGCGTGTCGCTCGACCGACGCACCCGCATGCTCTACGACACGCACCACGTGTTCATCAACGGCGAGTCTTTTCGAGCCGGCGGGCGAGACGCAAAATTAATGCGCCGCCTCGCGGATCGCAGAAGCTTGAGTGCCGCGGAGCACGGTCTGCTGAGCGCCGAGGCGCTGGCGCTGCTCGATGGCTGGGCCCACGACGGCTGGTTGCACGCCGGCGCCAAACCGAACGAAGGAGAAGCCGCATGAACGTGTCTGACGCCGTGATCACCTCGCGCAGCGAGTTCCACACTGCCGTGCGTGAGGCCTTCGCCGAAGCCGCCGGTCTCGGCTGTCGCGAACTGCTGCTTTGCGACCCGAGTTTCGCCGACTGGCCGCTGGGGGAGCGCGCCGTTGTCGAGCATCTCGCGCAGTGGGCCTCGTCGCACCGCCGGCTCACGCTGTTGGCCGAAGACTTTTCGGAACTTTCGCGGCGCCACCCGCGCTGGGTCGAGTGGCGCCAGACCTGGGCGCATGTGGTGCATTGCCGCACCAACACCGAGCTCGAAACCGGCCAGATGCCGACCATCCTGCTCGCGCCGGGCCTGTTGAGCGTGCGCCTCTCCGACCCGATTCATCACCGCGGCCAGCGCTCTCACGAGGCTGCCGAAGGCCTGCGCTGCCGGGAGTTGTTTGATGCGGTTTTGCAACGGTCGGAAGAGGGCTTCCCTGCGTCGACAACGGGCCTCTAGGGAATCTCCCTAGAGCTGGCTATAATCAAAGGCTAGGCACAGGAAACGCTCGAACGTTCCTTGCCTGCGAACGTTGGGGCTCTGCGAAGGCTGGGGTTCCCACAATGACCGGTAATTGTTCGACCCTAATGATCTTGAGGACACACATGAATAAGTCGCTTCTGCTCGCTTCCCTCGTCGCCGCTGTTGCTCTTGCCGCTTGCGGCAAGAAGGAAGAGGCTCCTGCTGCTGCTGCCGCTTCGGCCGCTGCTGCGCCGATGGTGGCTGCTGCTGCTTCGGCTGCCGCCAGCGCCGTTGACACCGCTGCCTCGGCCGCGATGAACGCCGCTGCGGGCGCGATGGCTGCCGGCTCTGCTGCAGCCGGCGCCACTGCCGATGCCATGAAGGACGCTGCCGGCAAGGCCGCCGATGCTGCCAAGGACGCCGCCGGCAAGGCTGCCGACGCCGCCAAGGACGCTGCTGGCAAGGCTGCCGACGCTGTCAAGAAGTAAATCGGGCCACCCCGGTTGCCAAAAAGCCGCCTCCGGGCGGCTTTTTCGTTCTCGCAGTTTGCAAGCGTCGGCATGCTACCGCGATCGAAAGCACGGCAGCCAGCGGCAACCAGACAGTGGCGCTACGGC